>JBGARM010000210.1:0-5643 GCA_044230215.1 Thermoanaerobaculia bacterium
AGTTTCGTCCCCCCGGCTTAAACCCCGCGGCCCACATCGGCTTCAATAACCCGTACTTTCAGCAGATGCTGCCCCGCAACGCCCACAACCAGCTTCATGCGCCGCAGGCTCTCGCCGGTCTCCGCCGCGGGCACACGGCGCTTCTTGTCGCACTCTCCGGCGGGCTCTGGGCCCTGGTCCTGTTCCACGGTGGCCGCCTGACGCTCCCGTTCGTCGAACAGGGGTCGATGAGCAGTTTTCTCGTCCTCTCGTGGCAGCTGCTCTTCTACGTCGGCATGGCGCTCGGATTCCACCGGGAGCGGCTGGGGAGAGGCTGGCGTGCGCTTCCGGCCGGCGTCCGCATCGTCCTGCCGGCAACTGGCTTTCTCGGCTTCGCGCTGCTCGGCTGGGCACACTCCTCCGGCCGGCTGGGTTGGGAGGCCAGCCGGGTCGCCTGGATCTTCGGCCGCGACCAGCTCGCGCCGGGTCGCCTCCTCAACCTCGCCTGCGCTGCGCTCCTCTTCTTCGCCCTCGTCGACCGCTTCTGGAAGCCGATCCGGCGTGCTGCCGGCTGGATCCTGCTGCCGTTCGGCCGCAACGCCCTCTATCTCTTCCTCGCCCATATCGTGACCTATGGCCTCTGCCTCGCGGCGGCTCCCTGGCTGCCGTTCGCCCTCCAGGGTCACCCCGGACGCCTGGCGCTCGCCGGACTCCTCCACTTCACGCTGCTCGCCGCTCTGGCGCAGTGGGCGCCGCTGCGGCGGCGGCTGGCGCTCTAGCCCGTTGCCGCGGCGCGTCACGTTGACAGCCCCAGGGGGGGGTGCCATCATGGCCGGAGTTTCGTGTTCGCTCGCTCGCCGGACGCCTGTGAGGGCGTTGGATCGGCTTTCCTCGCCGCTTCTGGCGTGCTTCGTTGGTATTGATCGTGCAGTTCTGGTGAGCTAGCCATGTCCGGTTGCGGCGGTTGCTCGTACAAGGGAATGTCGACGGCGGTCGAAACCGCCTATGTCGGCGTGCGCTTCGGCGAGGAGACCAACCTCACCCTCTGCAGCACCGGTGGGGAGCTCCTCGGTCGCGGCGCCGGCGTCGTCGTCGAGGTCGAAGGGGAGCCCTCCTACGGCCGCGTCGAGCAGTCGCCGATGCCGATCTTCAAGCCCTGCCAGAAGGCCTCGGCCAAGACGATCCTGCGACCGGCTACGGCCGAGGACACGCGGGCATTCGAGGCCAAACTCGAGCGCGAGCGGACGGCGAAGCTCTTCTGTCTCGAGCGGGTGCGGGCGCTCAAGCTCGAGATGAAGATCTCGAAGGTCGACTTTGCCCTCTCGGGAAAGAAGGCGACCCTGCATTTCACCGCCGAGCACCGGATCGATTTCCGCCAGCTCGTGCGCGACCTGTCGCAGCGCTTCGCCGCCCGGATCCAGATGGTGCAGGTCGGCTCACGGGACGAGGCGGCCCTGTTGGGCGGCGTCGGCGTCTGTGGCCAGACCCTGTGCTGTTCGACCTGGCTCAAGGATTTCCGGCCGATTTCGATCCAGATGGCCAAACGCCAGAACCTCTCGCTCAACCCATCCAAGATCTCCGGCCAGTGCGGGCGGCTGCTGTGCTGTCTCGCCTATGAAGACGATCAGTACAAGGGCGCCAAACGCCCGAAGGACGCTCCCACCGTGACGGCAGCCGTATGAGCCAGCGAAAACTGATTCGCCCCGACATCTCGGACAAACGCGGCACCGAGCCGCGCGCTGTGACCCGGCGAAAGCTCTCCCCGCCGGAACAGACCAACGCCGAGGAGTTCTACTACCTCAAGCAGATGTCGGCGCGCACGCCGATGGTCGTCGTGCTGACCAACGACGAGGAACTGCGCGGCTGGATCGAGTGGTACGACAAGGGCGCCATCAAGCTCAACCGCACCACCGGACCGAATCTGCTCATCCCGAAGCACAACATCCGCTACCTCTTCAAGGAAGAGGAGCTGCGCCGCACTCGGCGCCGGACCTCCGAGGCCGCCGAATCGGGCTCGCCGCCGGGCAAGCGCGGGCCGATTCCGGACGACGCCGGACTTTCCGAGACCGAGTCCGAGAGCGAGGAGTAGTGGCCCCCGCGATCCTCGCCCTCACGCAGGGCGATCCGGCGGGAATCGGACCGGAGATTCTGCTGAAGTCGCTGGCGGAGCGCTCCTGGGAGGATGCCAGCCCGCCGGTACTGCTGATCGCCGAGCGCGCCGCCCTCGAGGCTGTCGGGTCGCTCGTCCCCGGATTCCCTTGGGATCGTCTGGTCGAGGTGCACTCTCCGGATCGCGCGCTCCTCGCGCCGCTCGCGGGCAGAATCGCCCTGCTCGATCCGGTCGCCGATCGGCGGTCGATCGATCTCGGCCATTCGCGGGCCGCCGACGCCAGGGGCGCCATGGCGGCACTCGATGCGGCGATCGCGCTCGCCCGCGCCGGGGCGGTCGACGCGATCGTCACGGCGCCGGTCTCGAAGGAGTCGATCGCCACCCATTGCCTGCCCGACTTCGTCGGCCACACCGACTACCTGGCCGCTGCCTGCGGCCTGGAGCGCTACGGTCGCGACTACCTGATGGCCTTTCTCGCCCCCGGGATGCAGGTCGCGCTGCTCACCGTGCACCTGCCGCTGCGCCAGGCGCTGGACCGCATCGACCGCGTCAGCGTTCTCGAGGCGCTCGCCTGCCTCGAGCGTCATGCCGGCGGGCGGATCGCGCTCGCGGGGATCAACCCGCATGCCGGCGAAGGCGGTCTCCTGGGCAGCGAGGAGATCGAGCTGCTGGTGCCGATCGTCGCCGAGGCGCAGCGCCGTGGAATCGACGTCCACGGACCGGAGAGCGCGGACTCGCTCTTCGCGCGTCTGGCGCGCGGCGAGTTCGACTGGGTCCTCGCCCTCTACCACGATCAGGGCCTGATCGCCGTCAAGAGCGCGGCGTTCGGGCTCGCCACGAACTGGACGTTGGGGCTCCCCTTCCTGCGCACCTCCGTCGACCACGGCACCGCGTTCGCGCTCGCCGGCACCGGTCGCGCCGATGCCGCGCCGATGACGGCGGTCGTCGAGACCACCTTGAAGCTTCTCTCCGGCGAGCTGCCGCGGCGCAGGCGGGTGCGAGGAGACTGACCTTGACGCGCCTCGCCCCGGGTGCGCGAACGGCGCGGCTTGCGCGCGCCTCGACGCGGGCTGCGGACGGGTCGGGCGATCCGCTCGCGCTGCTCAACGAGCTCGCCCGCATCGCCACCGAGGACCTCGAGCTCTGGCCGATGCTGCAGCGCATCACCGACATCCTCTCGGCGCGACTGGGAGCGGAGCTGGTGTCGCTGGTGCGGATCGACCGTGCGGCCGGACGGTTCGTCTGCGACGCCGTCACCAGCTCACTGCCGACCGACGTGAAGCCGGGTTACAGCCGCGAGCTCGGCAGTGGCGTGGTCGGTCAGGTGGCGGAGAGCGGCAGGGCGGTGCTGCTCGACGACGTGACGACCTTCCCCGGCTACGTCGAAACGCTCTCCGGAGTGGCTTCCGAGCTCTGCCTGCCGATCCGTCATCGCGGCGAGGTCGTCGCCCTGCTCAACCTCGAGAGCCGCCGGCCGGCGGCCGTTCGCGAGCTGATGCCGCTGATCTCGGCCGTCGCCGAACAGGTTTCCGGCGCGATCGCGTCGGCACGTCTCTACGAAGAGACGCGGCGGCGGGCGCTCTTCCTCGAGACGATGAGCGAGGTGTCGCGCACGGCGCTGGCGAGCGGCGAGCTGCGCGACGTGCTGGGGCGGGTGGCGCGCTTCGTCCAGGAGCGCTTCGGCCTTTCGCTGGCCGCGATCGTGGTGGCCAACGAGGCCGGCACCGAGTGGGAGCACCGGGCGATCGCGCTGCGTCCCGGCCTGTCGATGCCCGCCCGCAAGCGCTGGCCGGTGACCGCGGGCATCGTCGGCCGGGCCATCCGCACCGGCGAGCCCCAGCTCGTCTACGACGTCTCGAAGGACCCCGACTTCTTCGGTCTCGACTCCAACATCAACTGTGAGTACGCCGTGCCGCTGCGCTTTCAGGGCCGCATCCTCGGTGCCTTCAACGTCGAATGCGAGGATCGCGAGATCCTGGCGGCGGAGAACCTGGCGCTCTTCCGCACCATCGCGGAGCAGGTCGTCGGCCGGATCGAGCTCGCTCTGGTCCATCAGAAGCTGCAGGAGGCCAACCGCGAGCTCGCCGAGCTCGCCCGTCGCGACGCTCTCACCGGCGTGGCGAACCGCCGGCAGTTCGACGAGGTGCTCGAAGCGGAGTGGCGGCGCGCCCGCCGCGCCCGCTCGCCTCTCGCCCTGGCGTTCGCCGACGTCGATCACTTCAAGGCCTACAACGATGCCTGCGGCCATCAGGCGGGGGACACCTGCCTGCGGACGGTGGCGCAGACCCTCGCCACCGTGGCCCACCGGGCCGGGGACCTGGTGGCGCGCTACGGTGGAGAAGAGTTCGCGATCATCCTGCCCGGACTCGACGTCACCCAGGCTGCCGCCTTCGCCGAAGCGATGCGGCAGGCGATCGAGCAGCGGGCGCAGCCGCATCCGGCCGCTCCGCCGCCCGGAGTCGTCACGATCAGTCTCGGCGTCTGTGCGCTCGTTCCGCAGCGCGGCGACACGGCCTCGACGCTCGTGCACGAGACCGATCTCGCGCTCTACCGCGCCAAGGCCGCGGGGAGAAACCGCGTCGCCGTCGCCGCCCCGACCTCCTAGAAGTCGAACGACACCCGGAGCTCGTAGCTGCGGGCGGTCTGACGGTAGTACTGCGCGTCGCCCAGCTCGCTCTCGGCGACCGGATCGCGCTCGTCGGTGAGGTTCTCGCCGACGAGTGAGAAGCGCCACGCCGCGAGCCGCCAGCCGAGTCCCGCCGAATAGGTGTCGAACGCCGGGGCGAGCGCCGTGTTGCGCTTGTTGAGGTAGCGGTCGCCGACGTAGTTCCAGGTAGCCCAGGCGGTGAGCCCGCGCTCCGGGAAGTAGGAAACGCCGAGGGCGCCAAGCTCCAGGGGCGCCATCTCGAGACGCTTGCCCGCGAGCTGCGTCGGCACGCCGTCGAAGAGCTGGACGAAATCGACGAACTTGGAGTCGTGATGCGCGTAGCTCGCCTGGACGCGGAGCGCGGCGCTCATGCGGAAGCTCCCTTCGAGCTCGTAGCCCTTGAAGCGCTCCTCGCCCGAGTTGACGAGGGCCGGCCGCCCGTCGACGACGACGGAGGTGACGAGGTTCTCGAAATCCATCCGGAAGGCGCTCGCCTGCCACTCGAATCGCCCGCCGAGCATCCGTCCCTTCAGGCCGCCTTCGGTGCTCGTCGCCGTCTCCGGCTTGAGGATGTCGATCGCTTCGGCCTCGGGACCGAAGTCGATCGCCGCCGGTTTGAAGGCGTCGCGATAGTCGGCGAAGATCCACAGTCCGTCGCCGGCGTCGCCGCCGTTCCAGGCCTGGAAGCTGACGCCGAGCGTGCCGCTGCCGCGGCTCACGGAACGGCTCGAGGAGTCGGTCTCCTCGCCGTCCTCCCCCTCCACCTCTCCCTCGCGCTTCTCGTCGGTGAAGTTGAATCGGCCGCCGACATCGAAGCGCAGGCGGGGCATCGGAGTCCACTCGACCTGCGCGTAGAGCCCGCCGAAGCCACGCTCGTCCTCGAGGCCGGTCGTCTCCTGCACGGGCA
>JBGARM010000211.1:0-5625 GCA_044230215.1 Thermoanaerobaculia bacterium
CGACCCGCGCCGCACCTCGACCGCCGAGTGGGCGAACGGCTGGCTCAGCCTCGAGGTCGGCACCGACATCGCGCTCGCGAACGCGATGGCGCGCGAGATCATCGCCGCCGGGCTCGAGGACGACGCGCAGGGGCTCGAAGGGTGCCTGCGCCGCATCGACCAGTATCCGCTTGGCTCGGCCGCCGGGTACGGCACGCCGGGGATCGCCATCGACCGCGAGGCGACGCGGCGAGGGCTCGACTTCGCGACGACCCAGGAACCCGTCACCGCGGTGCAGCTCTCCCGCGGCAAGGCCGAGGCGCAGCTGCTGTTCGAGATCCATCTGCTGATGAGCGACTGCGGCCGCCTGGCCTCCGACCTGGTGCTCTTCGCGACGCGCGAGTTCGCCTTCGTCGCGCTGCCGGAGGAGATGACCACCGGCAGCTCGATCATGCCGCAGAAGCGCAACCCCGACCTGATCGAGCTGGTGCGCGCGCACGCGCGTCAAGTCGTCACCGACCGCGCCGCGCTGCTCGACGTGCTGCGCCAGGTCGGGTGGCAGGCCGGGCAGCGCCCGCGCCCGCAGAAAGGTCTTGCGCAGCTCGAGGCCGAGCATCGCCCGGACCTGTCGCGCCCAGCGGGAGAAACCGATCGCTTGCGGTTCGTTCAATCCAGGGCTCCCTCTAGCTCGCCGTCCCGGCGGGGGTACCGATCAGGTACTGGTAGACCGCCTGCACGTCCTCGTCGGCGGGCACGACGGCCTCGACCTCGACCAGGCCTTCGCTGGCCAGGCGATTGAGCAGCAGGTAGAACTGCTCCGAGCTCTTCGTTCGCACCAGCAGACCGCGCCCGTCCGGGTCGATGCGCGCCTCGACCACGTGGTCCTCCGCAAAAACGCGCGCCGCGAGCGCGCCGGGCCGGTCGCAGCGCACCAGCACCGCCAGCGGGCGTTCGGCGGCCATCTCGTCGCGCACCCCGGCGATCGCTCCCTCGGCGACGATATAGCCACCGTGCACCAGCACGACGCGGTCGGAGAGCTCGTCGACTTCGTGCAGGATGTGGCTCGAGATGACCACGGTCCGGCCGGCGGCGGCGAAGGAGCGCAGCAGCTCGATGACCTCCGAGCGTGCGAGCGGATCGAGGCCGTTCAACGGCTCGTCGAGCAGCAGCACTTGCGGGTCGTGGGCGATCGCCTGCGCCAGCTTGATCCGCTGCTTCATCCCCTTGCTGTAGCCGGCGATGCGGCGCGCCGCGGCATCGTTCATGCCGACGCGCTCGATCGCCCGTCGCGCCTGGGCGACCGCCGCGGCGTCGTCGAGCCCGCTGAGCTTGAGGTAGAGGTGCACGAAGTCCCAGCCGGTGATGCCGCGCGGATAGGTGTCGAACTGGGTGCAGTAGCCGACGGTGGCGAACAGGCGCTCCGGGTCGGACGGCTCGATGCCGCGGACCGAGACCCGGCCTTCGGTCGGCCGCAGGAGGCCGGTCGCGAGGTTCATCAGCGTCGTCTTGCCCGAGCCGTTCGGCCCGACGAGGCTGGTGATGCCGGGGCCGATCGCGAGATCGATCCGGTTGACGCCGAGCACCTCGCCATAGAACTTCGAGACGTCCTCGAACAGCACCGCGGTATCCGGCGTGCCCGCGCTCATCGCGAGACCTCGCAGGCGCGCACCTTGCGATGCAGCAGCCAGAGCGCCGCGGCGAGAATGAACCCGAGCGTCGCCCAGCAGGCCGCGACCGGCAGCGGATCCTCCGGGAACGGATGGCCGAGGAAGTCGATACCGCCGAACAGATCGGCCCAGATCGTCTGCACGACGTCGTCGATCGCGAGGACCTTCCCCCAGCGAAAGCCGGCGATCTCCTCGATCGCCTTGCCGAAGGCCTCGCCGATGAGCAGGAGGCCGAACAGCATGCCGGTCGCGACCGGCCGCCACTTGACCCAGGCCGAGATGGCGATCGCCAGCACCGCGAGCAGCAGGATCCAGATCCACGAGCCGACGACCACCGCCGGCGCGAGCCGCCAGTGCGCGCTCAGCCATCCGGTGCCGGCGAGCGAGGTCTGCAGGCCGAGCAGCAGCAGCCCCGGAATCCAGGTCACCGCCGAAAGCGGCAGGAGAAGCACGAGGAGCTTGCCGAGGATGTAGTCGGCGCGCGACAGCGGACGCGACAGATAGAGCGGCAGGGCGTTGTGGGCGAGGTCCGGCGCCACCAGCGTCGGGCCGAGAAACGCGGCGAGGAGGAAGGCGAAGCTCGACTGCCAGACGAGGAACCAGAAGAACGGCTCCTTGTCGATGACCATCCAGCTCGCGTCCGGTCCTGCGCCGGCGACGCGAAAGCCGGCCGCCGCCAGCATGTCGAGGTTGCTGGCGAGGTAGATCATCCCGCCGAAGAACAGTGGCGGTATCAGCGCCACGATGAAGAGCAGCAGCGCCAGACGCGACTTGAAGAGATCCTGGAGGGCAAAGCGCGCCACCGTCCAGATACGAAAGCGCCCGGTACGGCGCGCGCCGTTCCAGCCGCGATAGCGGTGGTCATAGACCGGCACGGGGCACCTCCGCGGCGCTTCCGGCGCCGTTCGAAGCGGCGTCGTTGTCGCCGCTCTCCATGGCGCGCAGAAAGAGGTGCTCGAGAGAATTGCGGCTCGAGGACAACCGGCGCAGTTGAACGCCGTGCTCGGCCGCGAGGCGGTAGAGCATGCGGACGTCGACGGTCGGCGGCAACACCACTTTGAGCTTGCGGTTCGACAGCTCGGCCACTTCGCAGCCGAGCTCGGCGAGGCGGGCGGGATAGTCGCCGTTCGCGCCGCCGCGCGTCTCGAGCTCGAGGAACCGGCGCTGGCTGGCGCGCTCCTCGGCGAGGTTGGCGATCGTCGCCACCTTGCCGGCCTTGAGCACGATCACCTCGTCGCAGCAGCTCTCGACGTCGCGCAGCAGATGGGACGACAGGATGATGCGCACACCCGAGGCCGCGATCTCGCGCACCAGGCCGAGCATGCGCTGGCGCGCCGAGGGGTCGAGGCCGTTGGTCGGCTCGTCGAGGAGCAGGAGCTCCGGCCCGTGGGCGATCGCCTGCGCCAGCTTGGCGAGCTGCTTCATGCCGAGCGAATAGGTCTCGAGCTTGCGATAGCGCGCTTCGCCGAGACCGACGTAGAACAGCGCTTCGTGGGCGCGTTCGAGCGCTGCGCGGGCAGGAAGTCCGGAGAGCTCGGCCATCAGACGGACGAAGCGCACCGCCGACAGCCCGGCGACGAACGACTCGCTCTCCGGCATGTAGCCGATGCGCTCGCGCACCGCCGCGGCATCGGTCGCGATGTCGCGCCCGAGGACGCGAGCCCTGCCGGCCGAGGGCCGGTAGAAGCCGAGAATCGTGTTGAACAGGGTGGTCTTGCCGGCGCCGTTGGGTCCCAACAGCCCGACCACCTGGCCGGAGAGCGATCCATCGAGCCCCTTGAGGATCGCTCGCCCTGCCAGGTGGACTTCCAGCCCTTCGAGCTCCAGCAGCGGTGAAGGCATCGGCACCCGGAACTCTACGCCTGCGGCCCGGCCGGGGTTTCGCCCGCCGCCGCGGGAGCGCTCTGCGGCGTCGCCTCCGGCCGCTCGTCGAAGATGCCGCCGAGCGCCAACAGACTCTCGAAGGAGATCCCCAGCGGACCGCGCACGCCGCGGGTGGCGAAGGTGAGCCCTTGCGACTCGCCATAGGCCACCGCCAGGCTGGCGCCCGACTCGCTGGCGAGCGCGCTCAGCTGTTCGCGCTCCGCTGCCGGGATGCCGCCCTGCCGGCCGAGGAGCTCTCCCAGCGCCCCGACCGCTCCGCCGAGGTTCTGATAGACCACGGCGGAGTAGTTCGCCTGGCCGTCGAGCGGCAGCAGGTCGAGGAAGGCGGAAGAGGAGGCGAGCGTGATGCCGGCGGCGCGCTGCGCCAGCGCCTCGACGAGCAGCGCTCGCGAGGGGCCCAGCACGAGGTAGCCGTCGACGAAGAGGAAGTGCGCGATGTCCGCTCCCGCGGTCGTCCGCAGATCGAAGAAGACCCGACCGTCGGCCGCTTCCTGCGACAGCGCGAGCGTCGGACGGGGCTCCCCCTGGGCGGCCGCGGCGGTGCGGTTCCACTCCTCCACCAGGCTGACCAGCGTCGCCTGCAGACGTCCGGCGTCGTTGACTTCGAGGACGAGCTTCCAGGAAGGCGTCGGCAGCCACGGTCCGTCGAAGGCGAAGGCGAAATCGCCGCCCAGGGTCGCCGCGAGATCGGCACGCAGCGAGATGCCGTGCTCGTTCTCGAAGTCCGCGAGCTGCCTGAGCACCGAGGGTTCACCTTCCGCATCATCGGCGGCGACGACGGCGAGGAGATCGTCGAGCATCTCGGCCGGCTCCTTGAGGACGCCGCCGACCGCCAGATGCGCGCTCGGCGAGACGAAGTCGAGGGCGCCGACGGGCGCCGGCTCGGCGAGCCAGGAGGCCAGTCCCTGGCGCTCGTGGCGGAAACCGAGATGGGCGCGGCTCTGGGTCTCGCCGGCGTCGTTGCGGCTGTCGAGGATCAGGAACTCGGCGTCGGCGAGTCCGAGACGCTCGAGCAGCAGATGGGGATCGTGCCCGTTGCCCTCGGCGCTCTCGTGCTGCGCCATGCCGCGAGCAACCAGCGCCTGCAGGTCGACACCGACCAGCCACTCCGCACCGCCGCCGTAGATCGCCGCCAGGCGCTGATGGAAGGCGGAGCCGACGAAGGCGTTGCTGCCGGCGGCGAGCTCACGCTGCACGGCGGCGAGCGTGGCTGCGGAAGGCGAAGCGAGCAGCAGGTCGCCGCTCAACCAGACGAGCAGCTGATGCTCGCCTTCGGCCTCGGCCGCCGGATCGGTGATGCGGCGCAGCTGCGGCGCACCGCCGGGTGTAGCGCCAGGCGTGGTGCCGGGAGCGGCCGGCAGCGCGTTGAGGCGGGCGATCTCCTCGTCGAGCAGCGGCGAGAAATGCGCCGGATCGCGCACTTCGGCGAGCAGCAGCGGCGCCCCCGGAGCTTCGCCCGTGCCGGCAGCAGCAGCCTGCAGATCGAAGGCAACGGCGATCTCCCCTCCCAGCTCACCGCCGAAGCGCTCGAGCTCGGCGATCGCTTCGGCGATCTCGCTCTCGGCCTGCGGGTCCGCGAAGTGCTCGCTCCACCACTCGGCGAGCACCGGATTCTCGGCCACCCGCTGCTGGACGAGCTGCCAGGCCGAGCCAAGCGACTGCGAGAGGTTCGGCAGCGCCACGTAGACGCCAGTGCCGACCGGAACGAGGTCGAGCAGCCGGGTCGACGTCCGCGCCGACTCCGGCGCCAGAGCGAGGTCGAGCTCGTGGCCGAGGCTCTTCAGGGCGGCGAGGCGCTCGCGATAGCGCGCCGCATCGCGGCTCCAGGAGATTTCGTCGGCGAGCGCGACGGTGGCGAGGCGATTGCCGGTCGCGAGCTGCTGCCCGGGGAGGAGGACCGCGAGGGTCGCCCCCTGCTGCACGTGCACCTCGCCCTCGATCACCGAGACGGTGCAGGAGCAGCCGCGCAAGCGCCGCCTGATGCCGCTGGTCGCCGCCGCCGCGGGCGGCGCCGCGCTGGTCGCGGTGGTGGTGCTGGTGGGCGGCGTCATCCTGTGGCGGTTGTTCGGCGACGCGCTGTCGAATCGTTCCGACA
>JBGARM010000212.1:0-2143 GCA_044230215.1 Thermoanaerobaculia bacterium
CGATGCTCGCTTTGCCCGCGGCGTCGGTCAGCACCGAGGGCAGGCTGCCGCCGCCGTCGGGCGACAGATACACCAGGAGGACCTCTGCGCCGGCGAGGTTCCTTCCCTTGGCATCCTCGACCTGCACCTCGATCGCCGCCGGCCCACGCCAATCCTGGGCGCCGGCCGCGGGCGGCAGCAGCAGGGCCGCCAGGAGAAGGACTGTCTCGCGCATCGCTCTCTCCGATCCTAACGCAGCCGGCGATCTCCCGGTCAGAGCCGGCCGGTCGGCGTGACTTTGACCGGCGCGGCCGAGGCCACCTCGGCCACGGGCGTGAAGTCCTCGCCCGGGTTGATGAAGCGGTCGGTTTCCAACCGGTACTGGCGATCGTGCAACTGCTTGTAGCGCCCGTCCTGGGCGATGAGCTCGCGGTGGGTGCCGTGCTCGACCACTTCGCCCTCCTCGATCACCAGGATCTGGTCGGCGCTGCGGATCGTCGACAGGCGATGGGCGATCACGAAGGTGGTCCGGCCGGCGCGCAGGGTCGCGAGGCCGTCCTGGATCATCGCCTCGCTCTCGCTGTCGAGGCTCGAGGTGGCTTCGTCGAGGATGAGGATCGTCGGGTCGGCGAGCACCGCGCGGGCGATCGCCACCCGCTGCCGCTGGCCACCCGAGAGCTTGACGCCGCGTTCGCCGACGATCGTCTCGTAACCGTTCTCGAAGCCGTTCACGAACTCGTCGCAGTGCGCGACCTTCGCCGCCGCGAGGATCTCCGCGCGCGTCGCGTGCGGACGCGAGTAGGCGATGTTCTCGGCGATCGAGCCGTCGAACAGGAAGTTGTCCTGGAACACAGCTCCCAGATGCCCGCGGTAGTCGCGCAGGCGGAGATTGGCGAGGTCCTCGCCGTCGACGCGAATCCGACCGCGGGTCGGGCGATGGAAGGCCATCACCAGCCCGATCAGCGTGCTCTTGCCGGAGCCCGAGGAGCCGACGAGAGCCGTCGTCGAGCCGGCTGCCGCGTGAAAGGTGACGCCGCGCAGCACCGGCGTGTCGGGCTGGTACTCGAACCAGACGTCCTCGAACGCCACCTCGCCGGCGAGCATCTCGACCGGCTTGCGCGCCGCGTCCTCGTCGTCTTCGGTCGTCTTGCCGAAGATCTCGCGAATGCGGTCGAGTCCGGCGAACGCCTCCGTCAGCTGCGTGCCGATCGCCGCGATCTCGGCCACCGGCGCGACCAGCATGCCGCTGAAGAAGACGTACATGATGAAGTCGCCGAGGGTCATCGTGCCGGCGAGGATCGAGTGGCCGCCGACCAGCATCATGATGACGCCGACGACGCCGAGAAGCGCGGTCGAGGCGCTGGTGACGCCGGCTATGGCGCTCATCGTGCTGCGCACGTTGCCGAACAGCTTGTCGATGCCGCTGCCGAAGACCTCCTCCTCGAACTTCTCCGCGGTGTAGGCCTTGACGACCCGCACGCCGCCGAGCGACTCGGCCAGGCGGCCGGTGATCTCGGCCTGGATCTTGTTGCGCTCGCGGAAGATCGGCCGCAGCCGGCGGAAGGCGTAGGAGAGCATGCCGGCGAAGAGCAGGATGACGAAGAGGATCGCCGACGTCAGGCGCCAGTTGAGCCAGAAGAGGACGCCGAGCGCCAGCGTCGCCGTGACCAGCCCGCCGACGAGCTGCACCAGACCGGTGCCGACGAGGTTGCGGATCCCTTCGGCGTCGGTCATCACCCGCGAGATGAGCTCGCCGCTCTTGGTGCCGTCGAAGTAGCTCGTCGGCAGGCGCAGGACGTGCGCATGCAGGCGCTTGCGCATCTCGGCGATCTGCTTCTGCGCGGCGATACCCAGCAGGTTCGCGAGTCCCCAGCCGGTCGCCGCCTGCACGAGCGTCGCGGCGCCGGCGGCGAGCGCGAGCGGCAGCAGGAGGCCGCGATCGCCCTGGCCGAGCACGTCGTCGATGAGGAACTTCGACGACGCCGGCAGCACCAGGCCGGCGAGCCGACCGACGAGCATCAGCAGCAAGGCCCAACCGAGCCGGCGGCGCTGCTGCCAGACCAGAGTCTTGGCCTCGCGCCAGACCGACTCGAGCTTCAGTTTCGGCTTCTTGGTCTCCGGGGCCTTCTCACTCATGCGCCCTCGATGGCGCGCAGGATCTGCG
>JBGARM010000212.1:2153-5615 GCA_044230215.1 Thermoanaerobaculia bacterium
CGATCGACAGGACGATCGATATGGCGGTCAACACAAGGCAGACGAGCGCCCAGAACATGTGAATGGTGCGCTCCTGTTTCAGCGGATCGAGAGCTCGCGCCGCGGCGAATCCGCCGAGAAATCCGCCGGCGTGGGCCCAGTTGTCGACTCCGGGCATGATGACGCCGAACAGGAACATCACCACCGCCCAGGTCCAGACCTGCTGATGCATCGCGCGCTGTCCGCTGCGCCGGCCGTAGCAGACGAGCGCCCCCAGCAGACCGAAGATCGAAGCCGAAGCGCCGACGGTGAACGGAGCGTGCGAGCCGAGGATCGGGATCGCCGGCAGGAAGGCGCCGGCAGTGGAGCTCATCCCGAAGCCGACGATCGACGCGGCGGTCCATACGAGGATCATCCGCCCGGCGCCGTAGAGCTCGGCGACGGGTCCGGCGAGCTGCCGGACCCACATCATGTTGAAGACGATGTGCAGCAGGCCGCCGTGGAGCCAGGAAGCGCTGAGAACCGTCCAGACGTGTCCGAGCCCGTAGACCGGCAGCGCACCGCTCGCGCCGAGCAGGAAGAGCGCCCGGGTATCGGGAGCGAAGAGCTGCATGAGCCCTTTGGGCTCGAGCGCGCCCGGGGACATCAACACGCTGACGATGTAGAGGATCGAACAGCCGCCGATGAGCAGCCGAACGAAGCCCAGGTCGGCGCCGAGCCGCCGCAGCAGCGGCGCGAATCCCCACAGCGAGGGATTGCGCGCGCCGCAGTGGAAGCAACGCTCATCCTTGACGCCGACCAGACGCCCGCAGGCGGCGCAGACGACCGAGCCGCTGGTCTGCCGTGCGAAGAGGCTCAGGGCCGGCCGCTCAGGGCTTCTCGCTGTAGGCCACGAGAGCCTGGGTTTCGCCGTCCTGGGCTGCGGCGGTGATCGACAGCGTGCGCTTGCCGCCCTCGGCCGTGGCGGAGAGCGTCCCGCTCGGGGCGCCGTTGAAGGACAGGCTGGCCTTCTGAACCTCGAAGCCGGCCTCCTTGAGCTTCGCCTCGAAGAACGCCGTGACGACGTCGGGCGCGTCCGCGGTGCGCAGGGTGAACGTGCCCGACTTCTCCCCCTTCGCCTCGATGTTCGCCAGACCTTCGGTGCGCGCGCCGGGATAGGCCGGGATCCACTCCGGCGTCTTGCCGCCGCCGGCGCCGAAGACGGCCGTGCCCTGGTCGGTGACGACCTTCATCTGGCCGCCGTTCTCGCCCGTGGCATCGATGTCGATGTTCGCCTTCTCGCCGTCGGCGGTGATCGAGAATCTGCCGGCCTTGATGTCCTCGAGATTGAAGGTCACCTCCTTGCCGGTCTTCTTCTCCCGCACGGTGATCGTGCCGGCGGCTGGATCGGAAGAGATCACGTCGACCTCGGGATTCAGGCGCAGCGCGACCTCCGCCGCCTTGACCATCGCCGAGTCCGGATTCGACTCCATCTCCTTGGCGAAGTCCGAGAGCTTGCCGACTCCCTTCTTGAGGAAGTAGCCGGAGACCACGAAACAGCTGCCGATGCCGAGAAGCAACAGGACGCCGCAGCCCAGCAAAACCTTGACGAACGTGGACATGCCTTTCTTCGGGGTCGTTTCGGGAGTGAGAGGCTGGTTCATGATTTCGGCTCCTTGCCTGGAAAATCGTGACGAAAAATCAGATTAGCACGCGCGCCTAGCCGCGAACGTCGTCGGCGAGCTCGTTGCGGTCGTCGCCGCGCCGGGCGAGGCCGTGGACAGCGAGGAGCTCGCCCGCCCGCCGCACCGCCTGCAGCAATCCGGCACCCGCGCCCGCCGCGCGCACCGTCGCGGCGGTCTCGCGCGCCAGCTCCTCCCAGGTTCCGGCGGGAACCACAGCGTGAATCCCCTCGTCGGCGACGACGACCACCTGACGCTCGAACGCAGAGACCGCGACCAGAATGCCGGTGCGGTCGCGGGTGGCGAAGACCGAATGCGCCAGAAAAGCCTCGCGGGCGCGCTGCGCGAGCCGGCGCTCGAGGAGAGCCTGGCCGCAGAGCCAGCGCCGCCACGGGGCGGCGAAGCGCGTCGCGAGCCCGCCGGCGAGAAAGCCGGAGACGACGAAGAGCAGCATCCAGCCGGGACGCGAGATCCACAGCGGCCGAACCTGATCGAAGGCCGCGGCGGCCGCAGCGATCGCGAGGCCGGCCAGCGCCGCCCCTTTCCAGTAGGCGACCTGGTAGGCGTCCGCCTCGGTGAGGGAAAGGGCGACGATCTCGCCGCCCGTTCGGCGCTCGGCCTCCGCGACCGCGCTACGGATGGCATCGGCCTCGGCGGCGGAGATTCCTGGAGGCAAGCGCCGCGGTTCGGCGGGGTGGGGGGAGGAGCTCACGGAGACGGGATTCTACCGCGCCCGGGAAGTCCACGTTGACAGGCATCGGCGCAGGTCCCTAGACTTGTGCGCCCTCGCCCGCGGGCCCAACTCCATGCGCCTGCGCCTCCTTTCCGCCGCTCTCGTCGCCCTGGCTCTTGGGCTTCCGACGGTGACTCGGGCGACTACTCCGCCGATCACTTTTCTGGCCTTCGGCGACAGCGTCACCCAAGGCTACGGCGACACCTCGAACCCGGGCGGCGGCTACCCGCCCCGCCTGCAGCGCTGGCTGCGGCAGCAGGGATACAACGCCACCGTCGAGACTTACGGCGTCGGCGGCGAAACGACCTCCGCCGGACTGTCGCGAATCGACTCCGTGCTCACCGAGGGCGGCGACTACCTGTTGCTGATGGAAGGAACCAACGACATCTCGCAGCGCGTCGGCATCGAGTCGATCCGCTTCAACCTCGACGAAATGGCGAGCCGCGCCGAGGCGCTCGGCATGGTCGCCGTGCACGCGAACGTGATTCCGCGGATTCCGACGGCGCCGGTCGACTCCGACAACTCGGCGACCTCGGCGCTGGCGCTGGCGATACGCAGCATGGGCGAAGAGACCCACCGCGCCGTGGTCGACAACTTCACGCTGTTCGAGAATCTGCCGGACGTCTTCGACAACTACTATTACTACACCACCGAGATCATCGATCCCGTCGGCCATCCGAATACCGACGGCTACATCGAGATCGGCGGCCTCTTCCTCGAGACCCTCCTGCCGCTGCTCGACACGCCGGCGATCGTGATCGTCCCGCCGCCCAATCCGCTGACGGTGGGCGCGCTCTCCGCCTTCGGCGTCGACGGCAACGCGGTGGACCAGTTCGTCAACGTCGAGTGGGACTTCGGCGACGGCGGCTACGCGACGACTCCGCCGCCCGCCGACCTGAGCACGTTCTACATGTATCTGCACCCCGGAACCTATACGGTGACCGTGCGCGGCTCGACCGCCGGCGGCGCCGTCTCGCAGGACTCGGTCCAGGTGGTCGTCGCGGGCAGCGAGCCGGCCTGGCAGACGTCGTCGGCCCTCCTCCCGCTGCTCGTCGAGTCCGCCGACGGCCAGATCGTCTCCGACCTGTT
>JBGARM010000213.1:0-5565 GCA_044230215.1 Thermoanaerobaculia bacterium
GGCGCGCAGCAGCCAGCGGCGATTCTCCGCCGCGCGGAAGCGGGCCGCGCGCAGATGCTGCCACGGGGCCGCGGTGTCGCCGTACCAGGCCTCGTTGGTCATGCTGACCAGCACCGTCGCACCGGCGCGGGTCAGCTGGGCGACCTCGTCGGGAAAGACCACCTCGTAGCAGATCGCCGCCCCGAGGCGCTCCCCCTGCCAGTCGAGCAGCCTGAGCTCGGTCGCCGGGGCGAAGTCGCCGGCGTTGCGGGCGAGGCTCGAGATGAAGGAGAAGACCTTGGCGAGCGGCACGTATTCGCCGAACGGCACCAGGTGGCGCTTGTCGTAGCGCGCGACCGGCAGCTCGGGCGAGACCAGCAGCGCCGAGTTGAAGTAGCGACCGTCCCCGCGTTCGTCGGGGGTCGCCGAATTGAGCAGTACGGAGCAGCCGCGGGCGGTGAAGCCGGCGAGATCCGTCTCGAGCCGGGGATCGCGGCCATAGAGCAGCGGCCAGGCGGCGCTCTCCGGCCAGAGGATCAGCGTCCCCGGCCGGCAGGCCTCGCCGGTGAGCGCCAGCAGGCGCGCGTAGTCGGACTCGAAACGCTCGCGGTCGAAGGAGACCTGGTTCGGAGTGTCCGGCTGGACGATGACGGCTCGCCGCGCCGGCGACTGCGGCG
The DNA here is from genome assembly GCA_044230215.1 of Thermoanaerobaculia bacterium. Classification (GTDB taxonomy): domain Bacteria; phylum Acidobacteriota; class Thermoanaerobaculia; order Multivoradales; family JAGPDF01; genus JAGPDF01. Next base: position 657 of record JBGARM010000213.1, read on the forward strand.
CCCCGGCCCCCCGGTCGGCGCTCGCGCCGGAAGCCCAGCGCCCCGCCACCGCGAGCAGAACCGCCGCCAGCAGCAGAACGGCTGCCGCCGCCACCCAGCGCCGGGTGACGACAGCGCGGGCGACCCCCAGGCTCACGCCGACGACGAGGTACGACACTCCCCAGGCGCCGACCCAGGCCGCGAGACGCAGCGCCCCAGGCATCTCCGTCCAGGCGTACGCCGCGAGGTTCCACGGAAAGCCCGAGAACGCCACACCGCGCAGGACTTCGAGGAGGACCCACAGCGCCGGCAGCGCGGCGAGCGCGACGAGGCTGCCGCGCCGCCAAAGGCGGCTGCCCAATGCCGCGAAGGCGGCGTGATAGAGCCCGAGGAAGGCGGCCAGGCCCAGGAGCAGCAGTCCTGCCAGCCAGCCCTCGATGGCGCCGTACGTCGTCAGCGTGTCGAGCAGCCAGAACATCGCCACGAACCAGGTGGCGATGCCGTGCAGCCAGCCGAGCAGCCAGGCGCGGGGCTGGCCGATGAGCAGGAACAGCGGAACGAGCCCGACCAGACACAACGGCAGCCAGGGTCGAACCGAAAAGCAGAGCCCCCACATCGCCCCGCCCGCGAGCGCCGCGAGAACGGTGACGGCGAGCGGAGCCCGAGCACCCTCCTTCACTGTACTAGGGCGAATCGGTCACCCAGGTTTCGAGCCGGAAATCCCGCCGCAGCTTCGTCGCCGCGGCGTCGGCCTTGGCGCGCTCGGCGTACGGCCCGACGCGGACGCGGTGGTTGGTGCCGCCGCCTTTGGGGATTTCGGCCACCACGACCGCGAAGCCTGCCTTGCGCAGCTGCGCGACGATCTCCTTGGCGCGATTGGCGTTGTTCGACGAATAGACCTGCACGAAGATCTTGCCGGCCACCGCCGGCTTCGTCGCCGCCTCCTTCGCCGGCGCGGCCGCCGGCTTCGCGGCCGCCGGGGTCGGCTTGGCCGGGCCTGCGGCCGGCGCCGTCGGCGGCGGGGTGTCGCGCGTCCCGGCCGGCGCCGCTGGCGCCGGCACGGTCCGGTTCGCCGCCATGGTGGCGTCGAGATTCTGCCGCATCGCCTCGGTGGCGCTGTCTTCCGCCGACGGCGTCTCGCTCGTCGCAGGCAGGGGAGAAGCGGCGGTGGCGGGCGCGGCAGGCGGCGCTGCCGGGGTGCGGGCGCCGGCCTCCTTGCCGTTGAAGAACGTCAACTGCTCGAGCGGCGGCTCGGCCGGGGCCGCCACCGCCTCGGAGATCCCCGCTGCCGGCCGCGCGGGCGAGCTCCCTCCCCGCCCGATCCAGACGCCCGAGAGGAACGCCGCGACGATGCTGGTCAGCAGCACCACGAAGGCGATCAGTACCTGTCGATTGGTGAGCGCGACCTCGTAGTAGCTCGGCTCGTGTGATTCGCCTGATTCCACGACTTCCTCCGCTTGGGCTCTGGCCGGCTGCCGGAATCTACTTGTTCTGTGCCGAGTTCGGGAAGAACGACTTCAGCAGCTCGATCGGCAGCGGAAAGATGATCGTCGAATTGTTCTCGGCGGCTATCTCGGTCAGCGTCTGCAGATAGCGCAGCTGCAGCGTCACCGGATTCTGCGAGATCGAGTTCGCCGCCTCGCCGAGCGCCTTCGAAGCGTCGAGCTCGCCCTGGGCGTGAATGAACTTGGCGCGTTTCTCGCGCTCGGCTTCGGCCTGGCGCGCCATGGCGCGCTGCATCTCCTGCGGCAGGTCGACGTGCTTGACCTCGACCATCGAGATCTTGATCCCCCACGGATCGGTGTGCCGGTCGATGATCTCCTGCAGGCGCTCGTTCAGCTTGTCGCGCTCCGAGAGCAGCTCGTCGAGCTCCGCCTGGCCGAGCACCGAGCGCAGCGTCGTCTGCGCCAGCTGGCTGGTGGCGTAGAGATAGTTCTCGACCGAGATCACCGCCCGGACCGGGTCGACGACACGGAAATAGAGCACCGCGTTGACCTTGACCGAGACGTTGTCGCGGGTGATGACGTCCTGCGGCGGCACATCGAGGACGACGGTGCGCAGCGGAATCGTCACCATCCGGTCGAGCGGCCAGAACAGGAAGAAGATGCCCGGTCCCCGCGGCTCGGAGAGCACCCGGCCGAGCCGGAAGACCACGCCGCGCTCGTACTCCTTGAGCACCTTGATCCACAACCGGAGGAGCGAGATGCCGAAAAAAGCCGCGAACTGTGGAGGCACTAGGTGTTCCTTTCCTCGGGCCGCACCTTGAGGCGCAGCCCTTCGACGCCGACGACCCGCACGCTCTGGTCCGCCCGGACCGGAGCCTCCGCGTCGGCGTTCCAGATCTCTCCGTGCACGAAGACCCGCCCGGCCGGGTCGAGCTCGCCGATCGCCCGGCCGACCTCCCCCACCAGCCCGGCGTTGCCCGCGTTGACCGGCGAGCGCTGCGCCCGGGCGGCGAGGACGGCGAGGAAGCCGACGACCAGAGCCGCCACGACGGCGGTCGTGCCGATGAGGCCGCGCGACAGGCGCAGCGCCGGATCGAGGTCGCGGAAGAGCAGCAGCGAGCCGAGCACGAGCGCGATGATACCGCCCACGGCCAGCAGGCCGTAGGAGGTCACCTTGATCTCGGCGACGAAGAAGACCAGCGCCAGCACGATCAACCCGACGCCAGCGAAGTTCACCGGCAGGACCGAGAGCGCATAGAGCCCGAGGACGAGCGCGATCGCGCCGACGACGCCGGGGAGCACTGCACCGGGATGGGCGAGCTCGAAGTAGATGCCGAGGAAGCCGATGGTCATCAGCAGATAGGCGATGTTGGGATGCACCAGCGCCGCGAGCAGGCGTTGCAGCCGGGGCATCTCGACTTCGACGATGCGCGCTCCGGCGAGCCGCAGCCGGCCCGCCGCTCCGCTCGCTCCAGTCGCTCCGCTCACGCCGAGCTTGTCGCAGGCGCGGCCGTCGAGCGCCCGCAGGAGCTCGGGGACGTCCGCCGCCACGACATCGACCAGACCCAGCGACAGGGCCTCCTGGTCGGTGAACGAGCGGCTCTTCACCACCGCCTCTTCCGCCAGCGCGACATTGCGGCCGTGACGGCCGGCTAAAGCACGGATGTTGGCCGCCGCGTCTTGCTCGACCTTCTGCCCCATCACGCCCTCGATCGTCTCGCCCTGCCCGCCGACCGGATGCGCCGCGCCGGTGTTGGTACCCGGAGCCATGGCTGCGAAGTCCGCCGCCATCAGGAGAAAGAAGCCCGCCGATGCCGCCTGGGCGCCGCTGGGACCGACGAAGACCGCCACCGGCGTCGCGGCGCCGAGCATCGCGGTCGAGATCTCCCGGGTCGAGGAGAGGAGGCCTCCCGGCGTGTCGAGCTCGATCACCAGGAGCGCCGCGCCGCTGCGGTCGGCGTCGGCCAACGCTTCGACGAGGAACTGCTTGGCCACCGGCTGGAGGATCGACTGCAGGCGGAGGTGGACGACCTCCGGCGGCGGGGAGACGTTGGTTGCAGCCGCGGCGGTGGTCGGAGCGGTCGGGGCGGCTACCGGGGCGGCGCCCGCCTGCCCCGCCGCCGGACCCGTGCCGGCAACGGCCACGAGCAGCCCACCGGCGAGGGCTACCGCAGCGCACCAGAAAGGCTGAAATGGAAGGGATCGATCGCGCATCGAACTCCTGAAGCATAGACCACCCCGGGGCCGGCACCGCGTGCCCGCTCCGCCTCGGGCTTGACCGGCGGGCGCCCGGAACGAGATCATCGAATGTTCATGGACTCCCCCTCCCCAGTCGTCGCGGCCAATCTGCACTGCCTCGAGCAGGCGATCGAGCTTCTCGGCCGTCTGCCGGAAGCGGCCTTCGCGCGCAGCGCAGCGCGGCATGCCCGGACGGTGGGTCCGCACCTGCGCCACGTCCTCGACCACTACTCCGCTTTCATCTCCGGCCTCCCCGACTTCCGCGTCGACTACGACGCCCGCGAGCGCGAAGCGCGCCTCGAGTCGGAGATCCCGTTCGCCCAGCAGCGAATGCGTGAGATCTCCGGCGAGCTGGTGCTGCTCGAGGAAGACCTCCTGGAGCTGCCGATCCAGATTCGGCTCGAGTCCGGCGGCCCCGAAGCCGAGCAGTGGAGTCACTCCACGGTCCGCCGGGAGCTCCAGTTCCTGCTCTCGCACACCGTGCACCACTTCGCCCTGATCGCCGTTCTGCTCGAGCGCTTCGAGATCGCGGTGCCGGACGACTTCGGGATCGCGCCCTCCACGCTCAAGTACTGGCAGGCCCAGGCGCCATGTGCACCGCTTCCTGGCTGACCGCCGGCGACCGGTTCCACCTCCTCTTCAATCGCGATGAACGCCGTACCCGCGCTGTCGGGCTGCCGCCCCGGCTGCTCTCGGCGGACGGCGTCGCCTACTTAGCGCCGCTCGACCCCGACTCCGGCGGCACCTGGTTCGCCGCCACCGAACGCGGCCTCCTGCTGGCGCTGCTGAACCGCAGCCTCGACGGCCAACCGGCAGCCCCCGGGCGGCGGAGCCGCGGCAGCCTCATTCCGCTGCTCGCCGCGGCGGGCGACCTGGCGGAGGTGGCGGCTCTGCTCGCCGCCCAGGCACTCGCCGACTGCGCCCCCTTTCGCCTCTTCGCCGACCTGCCCGGCTCGCCCGCCCTCGGCGCCGTCTGGGATGGGCAGCGCCTCGCGACGCAGCCGATCACCACGAGCTCGGGCCTGCTCTGCTCCTCGTCGCGCGGCGACCACGAGGTCACCCGGGTGCGCAGCGAGCTGTGGTCCGCCCGCAGCCGGGAGCGCGAGGCCGCCGGCCTCGAGGAGCTGCGCCGCTTTCACCGCAGCCATCTGCCGTACCGCTCGGCGGCCTCGGTCTGTATGCACCGGGAGGATGCCGCGACGGTCAGCCACCTCGAGGTCCTGCGCACTCCGGGGGCGATCGAGATC
>JBGARM010000214.1:0-5562 GCA_044230215.1 Thermoanaerobaculia bacterium
TCGAACGTCGCCGTGTTCACCCGCAGCTCGCCGCTCGCCGGAGCTCCGTCGGGGCCGAAGCGTCGCGCGAGCACTTCGTCGTCCTGCCAGACGACGATGAAATTGCCCAGGCCGTCGGCGGCGACGGCCGGCCGCGCCGGCTGCCCGGTCGTCGAGACGTTGACCCGGAACTCGTTGCCGGCGGGGCTCCCCGAGGCGTCGAAGCGCTGGCCGAAGAGGCCGGGATGGCCACCCGGATCGGGACCACGCAGCCAGACCACGAGGAAGTTCCCGGCGTCGTCGGCGGCGACTGCCGGGGCGTACTGATCCTGCGTCGTGTAGGAGTGGACCTGGAATTCGCTCCCCACCGCCGCGGCCGCGAGATCGAAACGCTGCGCGAAGATTCCGTTTCCGGAGCCGTCCTGCCCGCCGCTCGTCCAGACGACCACGAAGTTGCCGGCGGCATCGGCCCCGACTGCCGGGTACGCCTGATCTCCCGTCGTATAACTGTTGACCTGGAATTCGGAGCCGAGCAACTGGGCGACGGCCGGGAGCGGTGCGATGGAGGACGCGAGGGCTGCGAACGCGATGCAGATCGGGCGGAGGTGCAGAAGAATCGGCATCGCGAGATCAAGGTAGCACCTGCATGCGTCGACGCCTGAGAATTGCGCAACAGTCTCGGAAGGCGCGGCGACCTTGCGCAGGGAAGCTGCCTCGCTCGGCAGAAGCGTGCTGTGTTACCGTCGCCCAGCCTCACCCGATATTGCCGTGCCCTTCTTCTTCAGGTGTTCGGAGAACATCGCCTTGTCGACCCCGGAGGATCCCACTGCACCCGGACCGGCGCCGGCGGTTCCGGGCCGTCTCGATGAGCTCGTGACGCTCGACCCGGTGCCGTTCGCAGGGGGGCCCACCCTCGACGGCGCCTCGGCGGTGCCCGCGCCCGACGAGGTTCCCGCTCCCGGCGCCCCTTGGATGCTCGGCGCCTTTCGCATTCTCGGCAAGCTCGGCGAAGGGGGCATGGGGATCGTCTACGAGGCGGAGCAGCAACACCCGCGGCGACGGGTAGCGCTCAAGGTCATCCGCGGCGGGCGCTTCGTGGACGAGCAGCACATCCGGATGTTTCAGCGTGAAATCGACACCCTCGCGCGCCTCAAGCATCCGCATATCGGTGCGATCTACGACGCGGGGCGGACCGAGCAGGGGGAGCACTTCTTCGCCATGGAGCTGGTGCGCGGCCGCCAGCTCGACGCCTATCTCGCGGCTCGCCCCGGTCCGCTGGACGAGAGCGAGCTGCGCTTCCGCCTCCGCCTCTTCCTGTCACTCTGCGAAGCGGTGCACTACGCCCATCAGCGCGGCGTCATCCATCGCGACCTCAAGCCGTCGAACATCGTCGTGCCGGAGCTCGAAGCGGCCGAGACGCTGGCGTCGCAGCCATCGCAGCCAGCGCAGCCATCGCTCACCGTGGCGCACGAGCTGCCGGCGGTGAAGATCCTCGACTTCGGCCTGGCGCGGATCACCGAGGGCGACGTCGACCAGGCGACGGCGATGACCGAGGTCGGCATCATCAAGGGCACTCTTCCCTACATGAGCCCGGAGCAGGCGCGCGGAAACCCGGACTCGATCGACGTGCGCTCGGACGTCTATTCGCTCGGGGTGATCCTCTACGAGATGCTCACCGGCGCACGCCCCTACGACACGGCGAAGGGCTCGCTCATCGAGTCGCTGCGGATCATCTGCGAACAGGCCCCCAAGGCGTTGGCGCAAGCCTGGCGCGGCAGCCGCGGCCCCGATCCGGACCTCGAGACGATCACCGGCAAGGCCCTCGAGAAGGAAGCCGACCGACGCTACGCGAGCGCCGCGGCGCTCGCCGAGGACGTGGGGCTCTACCTCGACTCGCGGCCGATCCTGGCGCGTGATCCGAGCACGATCTATCAACTGCGCAAGTTCGCGCGCCGCAATCGCACTCTGGTCGCGGGAATCGTCGCGACACTCCTCGCGCTGGTCGCCGGGGTCGCGGTTTCGACGACCTTCGGGCTCCGCGAGGCCGCCCAGCGCCGGACCGCCGAGCAGGCGCGCAAGGATCTCGAGACCGTGGTCGACTTCCAGCGCGACATGCTCGACGGCATCGACGCGCAGAAGATGGGCAGCCGCTTCGCGGACGACCTGCGCGCCCGTCTCCTCAGGGCACTCCTCGAGCGCAAGGCGACGAAGCGCGAGCTCGCGGCCTATCCGGCAGGCCTCGAAACGGCGCTGCGCGAGATCAATCCGACCGACGCGGCGCTGCAGATCATCGACGAAAACATCCTCCGTCGCGCCATCGCCACCGCCAAGAGCCGCTTCTCCACCCAGCCGATGGTGCAGGGGGAGGTTCTGCACTCGATAGGCGCGACCTACGTGACGCTGGGCCTCTTCGAGAGCGCCGAAGCGCCGCTCAGGGAGGCGCTGGCGCTATCGCAGCGGCTGCTCGGCGAATCGGCCCTTGCGACCCTCGATGTCGTGCACGACCTGGGCAGCCTCTATGTCAAGCAGGGACGATTCGCCGAGGCCGAGCCATTGCTCCTGGCGGCGCTCGAGGGGCGCCGCCGGGCGCTGCCCGCCGATTCCGCTCCGGTCCTTCAGACGATGGATCAGGTCGCCATGCTCTACGGCGACAGCGACCGGCTCGTACAGGCTGAGGAGCTCTACCGGCAAGCCCTCGCGCTGCAGCGCGACCGCCACGGCGACGAGGATCCGTTCACGCTGGCCCTGATGAACAATCTCGGGCAGGTGCTGAAGACCGCGGGCAAGCTCCCCGAGGCCGAGCAACTGGCGGTCGCGACTCTCGCCGGTCGGCGCCGGGTACACGGAAACGACCACCCCGAGACGATGGTCGCAGTCAACAACCTGGCGATCATCTACCGCCGGACGGGCGAGCTGGACAAGGCCGAAGCGCTCTACCTCGAAGACTACGAGACCAGCCGCCGCCTGCTCGGCGACGAGCACCCTGACATCGCCGTCACGATGACCAACCTCGGCAGGCTCTACGTCGCGCAGAAGAAGTTCGCCCCCGCCGAGGCGATCCTCGCCCGCGCCCTCGCCCTCTCGCGCAAGGTCCAACCGCCGGGATACTTCGGCACCGGCTTCACCCAGCACGCCTACGGCGATGCCCTGCTCGGCCTCGACCGCCTGGAGGAAGCCGAGAAGAACCTCTTCCAGGCGCGCGACATCCTGTTGCGGGCGCTGGGCGCCGACTCCCCCAGCCTCACCCGCGTGACGGAGTCGCTCGTGAAGCTCTACGAGCGGACGGGCGACGCAAGGAAAGCCGCCGAGTGGCGGCAAAAGTTGAGTGGAAAGTAGACCCTGCTGGAGAGCTACCGAGCGGTAGCGCCGTGGCCGCGAATTTCCTCGTACATGGCGTCCGGCGCGAGATCGGCGCCGTTCGGCCAGCAGACCACGCCGAACTCGTCGAGCCCGACCTCGGCGAAGCGCTGCGGGTCCTTGAGCGGCTCGAACACCGGCCCCCAGAGCTCCTGGCTGTAATCGAGCACCCCGCGCGTTCCGTCTGCAAACTCGATCTCGAGCCTGTGCCCCGGGAGTGCCTTCACCGAGATGACTCGCCACATCTCTGACCTCCTCGTCCAGCGGCGCGATCGGCAGCACCGCCTCGTGCCGTTCTGCCCGGAGCTACTGCGAGGTGGCAGCGCGCAGGCCGCTAGTGAGTCTCTAGTTCCGGGCGCTCCGCCCGTCGACTTGCAGCCCCAGGCACTCACTGCCCACGACCACGCTCCAACTGCAGGGGTCGCCGGTCTCCAGGTCTCCGGTAAAGATCCAGGGGGCCAGCCGCTGCCCGAACACACCAGCGCCCGAGCCGTCCTGCCCGCCCGTGACTCCCTGGCTCGTCCATGCAACGACGAAGTCACCTTCGGCGTTCGCGGCGATCGAAGGAATGAACTGAAGGCCCGCGCTGAAGGTGCTGATCGGAAACTCGGGGCCAAGCTTGAGGCCCCTCGGATCGAATCGCTGCCCGATGACTCCGGAGTAAGAAGAATCGTCGCCAAGAGTAACTACGACGAAAGATCCGTGGCCATCCCAAGCGACACCTGGGCCGCCAACGAGGTGTTGGCTGCTGACAGAGACTTCGCCCCCCACCGCTGTGCCGGATGCGTCGAACCACTGAGCGAACGCACCCACCCGGCCGAGACAGTCCCACACCACGACGAAGTTCCCTGCGTCATCCGCAGCGACGGCAGATCGGTATTGGTAATTCGTCGTGTAGGTGTTTACTTGAAATTCGTTCCCGACCGCAGTCCCAGCCGAATTGAAACGTTGTGCGAAAACGCCCTTCCCAGAGCCGTCCTGCTCACTCTCCCAGCTCACGACAAAGTTCCCCGAGCCGTCGAGTGCCAACGAGGGAAACGCTTGGTGGCCCAGCGTGTATGAATTGATCTGAAACTCACTTCCCAGAGGCGACCCGTCGGACCCGAATCGCTGGCCGTGGATATCCTGGTACCCGTTCTGCTCACTGCTCCAGACCACGACGAAGGCCCCTGAGCTCTCCGCCGCAATCGCGGGCAAGCTCTGGTATCCAGTGGTGTAGCTATTGACCCGAAATTCTTCCCCCAAGCGAGCTCCTGAAGGGTCGTACCGCTGTCCGAATATTCCGGCGGACGATCCGTCCTGGTACCAGCTGGTCCACACCACGACGAAATTGCCCGCTCCGTCCGCCGCCACCGAGGGACGATTTTGGCCGCCTGTCGTGTAGGTGTTCACCAAGAATTCCTCACCGACCCGACCGCCCTGTCCATCGAAGCGCTGACCGAACACGCCAAAGTCATCCTCGGCAGCGCTCCCTCGCCAGACGACGACGAACTCGCCCGAGCCGCCGACGGCGACCGAAGAATAGGTCTGGTCTCCCGTCGTATAACTGTTGACTTGAAACTCCGGCCCGACCAACTGGCCCGAAACCGGTACAGCCAGAGCGAAGACGAGCCACGCCAGAGAGCCGTCGAGCGCACGCAAATTTCTATGGTCGATCATGGAGAGATTCGACACTAGCACCCGCGCCAGCCCGGCCGGCCGCGAGCCGAAATCCGGAGACGTCGAGAAATGGGCGCTGCGAATCGAGGTGGGAAAAGAATGGAGCGGGAGACGGGATTCGAACCCGCGACCAACAGCTTGGAAGGCTGTGACTCTACCCCTGAGTTACTCCCGCTTGAGGTCTGCCGCGTGCCGCTCTGCTTGAAATGGTGGAGGCGGGAGGATTCGAACCTCCGTAGGGCTTAGCCCGGCAGATTTACAGTCTGCTGCCATTGACCGCTCGGCCACACCTCCATGATTTTTCAAAGACTTACGGGACTGCACTCGCTGCGGTCGCTGCTCTTGCTGCCTGGGCGGTGATTGGAGCCGGCACTCGGAATTGAACCGAGGACCTACCGCTTACAAGGCGGTTGCTCTACCCCTGAGCTATGCCGGCAGGTTCTTGCGACCCTCCCGGCGGATCCTCCGAACCGATCCACTTTCTGGCCGGACCGCTGGCGGAGTCTAGTGGTTTCGAGGCCCTTCTGACAAGCCGCGGAGCCTGCGCTCGCGCCGCTCAGCGCCCTT
>JBGARM010000215.1:0-5561 GCA_044230215.1 Thermoanaerobaculia bacterium
GCCGAAGACGATCGACAACGACCTCGCCGCGACCGACTACACATTCGGCTTCTGGACCGCGATCGAGGTCGCGACCTACGCCCTCGACCGTCTGCGCGACACCGCCGAAAGCCATCACCGGGTGATGATCCTCGAGGTGATGGGGCGCGACGCCGGCTGGATCGCCCTGCACGCCGGGCTCGCGGGGGCGGCCGACGTCATCCTGATTCCTGAGATCCCGTATCGCATCCATGCAGTCGAGGCGAAAATCGAGGAGCGCGCGGCGCGCGGCCAGTCCTACTCGTTGGTCGTGGTCGCGGAAGGGGCTGTTCCCGAAGGCGGGGAACCGTCGTGGCGGCTGGCCGACGCTGGTGACGGGCACCCGCGCCATGGCGGCGCCGGGGATCGCCTGGCGCGCGAGCTCGCGCCGCATATCGAGCACGAGATCCGCGTCACCGTCCTCGGCCACTTGCAGCGCGGCGGCTCACCGGTGCCGTTCGACCGCATCCTCGCCACCCGCCTCGGTCGCCGCGCCGCCGAGGCCGCCGCCGGCGGCCGCTTCGGCACCATGGTCTGCCTGCGCGACGGCCAGGTGGCCGAAGTTTCCCTCGACCAGGCGACCGCCGGCCAGAAGCTCGTCGATCCCCAGGGCGAGCTCGTCGCCACCGCCCGCGCCGTCGGCGTCGGCTTCGGCGACGAGGGTCAGTAGAGAGCAGCCGCCCAGTTCGCCCCTAGTGCCCCTCGCCGCCGTGGTCGATGATGATGGCGTCGAAGTCGTCTTCGGTGGCGAACTGATCGGGCTCGTCGTTGCCGCAGACCTGGCAGAGCGCCTCCAGGCAGCCTTCGTCGCCCCACTCGAAGGTGTAACAGGGCGATTCGCAGTTGAGGCAGATCAGGAAGTCGGGGTGGGCCATGAGCGATTCCTTCCGCCGGGATAATGCCCCTCTTCTCGCCGTCAGGACAAGGGGCGGTCGCGACGGAAGGTCTGGACCGCCTCGAGGAACTTCCGCGGCCGCTCCCACTGCACGCCGTGCCCGGCGTCGGCGATCGCGAGGAGGCGGCCATTCGGGATTGCCCGGGCCATCCGCTCTCCGGCGGCGCGCAGGAAGAGCCGGTCCTCGGCACCCCAGATGAGACCGACCGGCATCTTCAGGGTGGCGAGCTCGGCATCGTCGAAGGCGTCCTCCTCGCGCAGCGTCGCGAGCGCCGCGCGCACCGCCTCGGAGCGATAGGCGAGGTAGAGGAGCGGTCGGCCGAGCCGCAGCAGGAGGGGCGGGTGAGCGAAGAGTGCCTGCCAGATAGCGGCGCTGTCGTGGTAGGTCTCGACCCGCACCATGCGGCCGATACGCTCCCAGTCCTGATCGCGATACCCCCCGGGGACGACCAGCAGGAGCCGGGCGACGAGGTCGGGTCGAGCCAGGGCCAGCCGAACGGCGATCCAGCCGCCCAGGCTGATGCCGCAGACCGTCACCGGCCGGCCGGCAAACTCCCGATCGATCAGCTCCGCAAGGGCCTGGGTCGCCTCGGGGATGGCCAGCGCCGGCTGCGGACCGCGCGTGCCGCCGAGGGTCGAGAGCTCCGGCAGAAGGAGCCGGCAGTCGGGCTGCAACTGCGGCAGCAAAGGGAGATAGGTGGCAGCTGTCGCGCCGAGCCCGTGCAGCAGGAGCCACGGTTCGCCCGCCGGATTCCCGCCGCGCCAGCACTTGACGTCCCAGCCCCCGCCGGTGCGGATCGTCCCTGCCTTGAGCCCGCGCGCGGCCAGGGCGGTCGCGGTAGCGAGCTCGAAGGCGCGGGTGAGCACCGGGCGAGCCTAGCAGGCGGATTCCCGTGCCGACGCCGGTCTTCCGGGCGGGGAGGACGGGCCGGTTGACGCCACCGGGCGCGGACGGATAAGCTTTGCGGCCCGCAACCAGTGCGGCGAAAGAGGTGTGTCGTCATGTTTGCTGTGATCGAAACCGGTGGAAAGCAGTACCGTGTCCAGGCGGGGGATGTGCTCGACGTCGAGCTGCTGCCCGTGGAGCCCGCCAAGGGCGACGAGCGCGAGAAGATCGTCTTCGATCGCGTTCTGCTGGTCTACGGCGAGGGCGGTACCCGCGTCGGCAATCCGGTGATCCCGGGTGCGCGCGTCGAGGCGGAGCTGCTGCACGATACCCGTGGGCCGCGGGTGCGGATCTTCAAGAAGACCCGGCGCAAGGGCTACAAGCGTCAGGCCGGACATCGCCAGGACTATCTCAAGGTCCGCGTCCAGAACATCGTCATCTGAGCCCAGAACCCTTCAGGAGCTTCCGTCAATGGCACATAAGAAAGGTCAAGGATCCACGCGGAACGGCCGCGATTCGAACGCCCAGCGGCTCGGCGTGAAGAAGTACGGCGGCGAGAAGGTGACGAGCGGGTCGATCCTGGTTCGTCAGCGCGGAACCCGATACAACCCGGGCAACAATGTAGGGTTGGGCAAAGATGACACGCTGTTCGCGACGAGCGACGGCACGGTTCAGTTCCAGAACCGCGGCCAGCGTGGCATGTTCGTGCACATCCTTCCTGCCGAATAACCTCGCCGGGCATCCTGCCGGCGGATTTCCGCCGGCTCGACGGCACCCCCCTCCCCCGTGGTCTTTCTCGACGAATCGGTCATACCGGTACGCGCTGGCCGCGGTGGGAACGGCTGTGTCGCTTTCCGGCGCGAGAAATTCGTCCCCCACGGCGGCCCTTCGGGAGGCGACGGCGGCGATGGCGGTTCCGTCTTCCTGGTCGCCAACGAGGGTCTGAACACCCTCTATCACCTGCGTTTCCAGTCCATCTATGCCGCCGAGCGCGGCCAGCATGGGCTGGGCAGTAACCGCACGGGCAAGTCCGGCGAGGACCTCGTCATCCAGGTGCCGATGGGAACCGTGGTCCTCGACGACGCAACCGGCGAGCTCCTGGGCGAGCTGCTCGACGACGGGCAGCGCCTCGAAGTGGCGCGCCGCGGCAAGGGCGGAAGAGGCAACCAGAATTTCGCCACTCCGACCAATCGCGCGCCGCGCCGCGCCGATCCGGGCGAAGAGGGCCAGGAGCGGCGCCTGCGGCTCGAGCTCAAGCTGCTCGCCGATGTCGGTCTGGTCGGTCTCCCCAACGCCGGCAAGTCGACCCTCATCAGCGTCGTTTCGGCGGCGCGCCCGAAGATCGCCGACTATCCGTTCACCACCCTGATTCCCAACCTCGGTGTCGTCGCCGAGGGGCCGCTGACGCGGCCATTCGTGATCGCCGACCTGCCGGGACTGATCGCCGGCGCGGCGCAGGGTGCCGGCCTGGGGGTGCAGTTCCTGAAGCACGTCGAACGCTGCCGGATCCTCCTGCACCTCGTCGACCTGTCGGCCGAGGGCTCGGCGCTCGAAGATCTCACCACGATCGAGCACGAGCTCGGAGAGTTCAGCGCCGATCTGCTGACGCGCGAACGAATTCTGGTCGGTAGCAAGCTCGACGCCATGCGCGAGGAGCGCCGCGACGAGCTCGTTGCCGCCGCGGGCGAACGCAAACTGCCGCTGATGCTCATCAGCGCAGCGACCGGCCAGGGCTTGAAGCCGCTGGTCGCGCTGCTCGCGCAGCGCCTCGAAGCGCTGCGGCTCGAGCCCCCGAAGTGAAGATCGGCCTCTTCGGCGGCAGCTTCGATCCCATCCACCAGGGGCATATCGCGCCGGTGCTCGAGGCCAAGCTCCGGCTCGGGCTCGATCGCGTCGTCTACCTGCCGACGGCCGCCCCGCCGCACAAACGCGACCGCTGCTTCGCGCCGGCGCTGGCGCGCTTCGCGATGGTCGAGCTGGCGCTCCTCGACCATGCGGAACTGGTCGTCTCGGCGCACGAGATGACTCCCGATCGGCCGGCCTTCACCGTCGAGACACTGGCGCATTTCCGCGCCGCCGAGCCCGGGTCGGAGCTCTTCCTGATCATCGGCGCCGATTCCTTCCTCGAGCTCTCGAGCTGGGTGCGTTGGCGCGAGATCGTCGAAGTCGCCCGGTTGGCGGTCCTCACCCGCCCGGGCTTCGACCTGGCGAGCACGCGGTCGGCGCTCGCGCCCGAGCTCGCGGCGGCGGTCGATGCCGGCAACGTGCACTTCGTCGAGAACGCGCCGCTCGCGGTTTCTTCGACCGAGGTGCGCCGCCGTCTCACTGCCGGGGAGGCGATCCCCGACGGTTGGCTCGCTCCGCGGGTGGTACGATACCTGGCGAAGTACCGCCTCTACCGATGACTCTGCCCTCGCGCCATACCCGGACTGCTCCGGCCGCCCTCGCCTCCGCGGAAGATATCCGGACCCGCGTTCGCGAGGCCGTGGCCGCGGCGCATGACACCAAGGCCGAGAACGTGCGAGTCCGTCATCTCGAGCCGGTGACCTCGTTCGCCGACTACTTCGTGATCGCGAGCGCCAGCAACGAGCGCCAGGTGCAGGCGATCGCCAACGCCGTCGAGGAGAGCCTGCTCGAGATCGGCGTGCGCGCCCTGCACGTCGAGGGCTACAACACGGCGCAGTGGGTCCTGCTCGACTACGGCGATTTTCTCGTCCATTCGCTGCTCGAAGAGCGCCGCGACTATTACGGCCTCGAACGCCTCTGGCGCGACGCTCCGGATGTGACTCCGGACTTCGCTCCCGTCGACCTGCCCGATGCCGGGGGCGCCGCGAGCGGGCCGGAGAGTCCGGAAGACCGGAGTTAGCCCCGTGAGCTTCGGGCAGCCGGCGATGGAGTCGATCTTCGCCAGCCTGCCGGACTCTTCCGTCTTCCGGTCGTCCCTGCCGCAGATTGCAGCTTCCGCCGCACCCGTCCTCATCCTCGGCGAGCCCGGCACCGGCCGCTCGGCGCTCGCCCGTCTGCTGCACACCTCGGGTTCGCGCGCTGCGGCGCCGCTCGTCGAGCTCGACCCGGCGGCGATTCCGTCATCGCTCTTCGAAAGCGAACTGTTCGGATTTCGCGCCGGCGCCTTCACCGGCGCCGAGCGGAGCCAGGCCGGGCGGATCGCCCGCGCCGAGGGCGGCACGCTGGTGCTCGACCATGTCGAGGAGCTGCCGCTCGCGAGCCAGCCGAAGCTGTTGCGGCTGCTCGCAGATCATCGCTATGCGCCGCTCGGCGGCGCGGAAACCACCGCCGATGTCCGCTTCGTGGCGATCGGCGCACAGGACCTGCCGGAGCGGGTCGGGCAGGGGGCGTTTCGTTACGACCTCTACTTCCGCCTCGAGGTGCTGACCTTCGTCCTGCCGCCGCTGCGCGAGCGCGCGGCCGAGCTGCCCGGGATCGTCGCGGCGATGCTGGCGGACTTCGCCGAGCGCTTCTCCCGCCCGGGTCTCGAGCTCGCGCCCCACGCCGCCACCTGGATGACCCATTACTCCTGGCCGGGGAATCTCCGCCAGCTGCGCAACGTCCTCGAGCGCGCGATGCTCCATGCCGACGGCCGGCTCCTCGACCCGCCGCCGCCGACGGAAGCGGGAGGGCTGGCGCCTCTCGCCCTGGCCGAGGCGGAGCGCGGCGCCATCCTGGCGGCGCTCGCCGCCAGCCGCGGTCACCAGGGGAGGGCGGCGACGATGCTCGGCATCAGCCGCAAGGGGCTGTGGGAAA
>JBGARM010000216.1:0-5551 GCA_044230215.1 Thermoanaerobaculia bacterium
CCGAGGTCAGCGCCGATCGCGCGGGCCTCTTGTGCGCGGACGACCCCGAGGTGGCGGCGACCGCGTTCTTCAAGCTGTCGAGCGGGCTGTCGCGGCCGGTCGCCTGCGCATATCCTTTACGCACCCCGGAGTCGTCGAGCGGCAGAACGTCGGGCCGGCCGAGGGTGAAGATCAGGAACATCTCGACCGTCCAGGTGCCGATGCCGCGAACGCTCGTCAGGCGTTCGACGAGCTCGCTGTCGGAGAGCTTCTCGGCCGCGCGACGGGTCGGAATCTCGCCGGCGAGCGCGCGCTCCGCCAGGTCCTTCACCGCGGCGACTTTGCTGCGCGAGAGCCCTGCGGCGCGCAGCAGCTCGTCGGAGGCGTCGGCCACCTTCTCGGCTCCCGGACAGCGGCTCGAGCCGAAGCTCGCGCAGACGCGGCCGTAGATCGTCGCCGCGGCCTTGCCGGTGAGCTGCTGATAGACGATCGACTCGAGCAGCGCCTGGTAGGGGCTCTGGCGCGCGGCGATCTCCAGCCGGCAGGGACCGACCTCGCGAATCAGTCGCGCCAGGGTGCGGTCCTTGCGCGAGAGATGAGCGACGGCGGCATCGACGTCGAACGGCGGTGAGACAGTCGTGTTGCGAATCGGCCTGACCTCCAGGAAAGCGGGGAGGCGGGAGTCTAGCCGATCAGGTCGAGAACGCCGAATCGCGCCGGGCGATGGAAGTCGGCGGGCGAAGTGAGGGTCGGCGACCAGCAGGAGAATTCCGGCTCCCCGCCGCGCGGGCGTTCGATGCGATAGAAGTTGGCGCGCAGCGCGGCGGGCGCCGCATCGAGATCGAGTCCGCGCCAGGGAATCGCGAGCTCGGCCCGCCAGTCGGCGCGCTCGCCGCGCGCTGCGGTCCGCCACTCGATGCCGGGACAGTTCCAGGCCGTGTCGACGGTCATGCCGATGCGGTCGCCGTGCGGATTGACGACGCGGGCGTCGAAGAGCACGCCGGCCGGGCTGACCTCGAACTCGAAGTACTCCGCCGGGATCTCCTCGCCCGCGGCGAGAAAGAGCTCGACGGCCTCCTGTTGCCAGAGCGGCGCATCGCGCTCGGTGAACGTCCCCCAGGCGTCGTCGTCCGTGCAGTCGAAGAAGACACGCAGGTGAGTCTCGTCCCAGGCGAGAGCGACCTGCGTCGGCCAGCGCGGCGCGCCGCGGCCGTCGGCGAGAACGAAGGGGCGGAGCCCGGTCGGTGCCGCGGCGCGACCGGGAACCGCGACGCGCGGCGGGCTCATTCCCACGGGCCGGCAGGCATGGCGAGGCGGGGAATCGACTCGCCGGCGAGCGCCGTCCGGTCGAGGATCTCCTCCACGTCGCCCGCCGCCACGCCGCCGTACCAGACGTTTCCCGGCCAGACGACCACCGTCACGCCGCGGCTGCAGTGCTTGAGGCAGCCGGTGCGCGTCACCAGCACCTCGTCCCGCAGGCTGCGCGCCTTCACGAGGTCCTTGAAGCGCTGGTAGACGGCCAGTCCGTCACGCGCCGCGCAACAGGGCTTGGCGGCGTCCGGTCCGCGGTCGTTGACGCACACCAGCACCTGCGATCGGGGTATCGGCATGCGACCAGTCTAACGGAGGCCGGCGGCTCGCGCGGCCGCTGCTAGGATCGCCGGCGGAACTTCCACCATGAACGCTCGCATGCTCTTGAACCCCACCGCGGGTCGCGGTCGCGGGCGCCGCTCGCTCGCCGCGGTCGCAGCGGCGGCGCGTCGCCACGGCATCGAGGTGGAGGTGCCGGAGAGTCCGGCAGAGCTCACCGCGTGCGCGCGGCGCGCGGCCGGAGAAGGATGCGAGCGCCTGTTGGTCGGCGGTGGTGACGGCACCTGGCACCAGGCGGCCAGGGGGCTCGCTGGCAGCGGCTGCGCGCTCGCGCCGATCGCTCTCGGCACCGGCAATGATCTGGCGCGGGAGCTGGGCTTCGCGCTCGATCCCATCACGGCGATCGCCCAGGCGGTGGCGGCGCCGGGGGCGCCGATCGACCTCGGCATGGCCGGCGGTGGCATCTTCTGCGGCGTCGCCGGTTCCGGCTTCGACAGCGAGTGCGCCGAGTACTCGAAGAGCGTCCGCCGGCTGCGCGGGCCGCTGGTCTACACCTGGTCGGTGGTGCGGGTGCTCACCCGCTTCGTGCCGCTCAGCGCGGTGCTCGATCACGACGGCGGCCGGTTCGCCGGCGAAGTGATGTTCATCTCGTTCGCCAACACCCGCTGGTTCGGCGGCGGGATGCACATCGCGCCCCACGCCGACGCGGGCGACGGGCTCCTCGACGTGGTGATCGTGCACCGAGTCTCGCGCGCCCGCCTGCTGGCGGTCTTCCCGCGCGTTTACAGGGGGAGCCACCTGGCGCATCCGGCGATCTCGACCCTGCGCACGGGCCGGGCGCGTCTCGGCTTCGACCGGCCGTCGATGCTGTACGGCGACGGCGAGGCGATCGCTCCGGTGCCGCGCGAGGCGGAGGGTGGGCTGGAGATCGGTCTCGATCGCGGTGCGTTGTTCGTCGTCCGACCGCGGAGCTGAGCGGGAAACCGGTAAGGCGGGGGGAATTGAAGCGAAGGCCCGGCCCGGGATCGCCGGGCCGGGAGTTCTGCGTCGCCTAGAAGTGCAGCACGAACTCGAGACCGTAGGTCCGCGGATCGTTGGTCATTCCGGTGAGGTTGTTGAAGTCGATACCGTTCTGGACCACCACTTCGTCGGTCAGGTTGCGGCCGAAGAGAGCGAGCTCGTAGCGGGCTTCGGCGAAAGCGTAGGCGATGCGGGCGCCGAACTCGAGCGAGTCGCTGTTGAACTCCTTCGACTGGTAGAGGAAGAAGCTCTTCTTGCTGTTGTAGGCCCAGTCGATGCTGGCGGAGAAGAGTCCCGAGCCGGCCGGGTGGCGGTAATCGAAGATGCCGTTGAAGATCCACTCCGGGGCGTGCGGCAGCGGGTTGCCGTCGACGCGCGCCAGGCCGCCGACGATCGGATCGAGCACCGTGCAGCCGCCGCCGCAGGGGGCGACGCCGAGATTCGGATCGTCGATCTCGGTGTGGTTGTAGCTGCCGCCAAGCGTGATGAGCCAGTTGGCGGAGGGCGCCCAGTCGACGTCGGCCTCGACGCCGTAGCCCTTGCTCTGGTCGGCGTTGAGCAGCGTCGCGGTGTTGTACTGGCCGCCGACAGCGACGAGCTGCTGGCCGTCGACGGTGAACTCGTAGAGCGCCAGGTTGAGGCGGAGCTTGCGTTCGAGCAGCTCGCTCTTCATGCCGACCTCGAACGACAGCACCTCCTCCTTGTCGGCGATCGAGACGCAGTTGGTCGCCGGATTGGTGCCGCCCTGGAAATCGGCGCAGAAGAGGATGCGGCCCTGGATCGAGGGGGCGCGGAAGCCGGTGCCGGCGCGGCCGTAGAGGTTGACCGTGTCGCTCGCCCGGTAATCGGCAGAGAGATCCCAGGTCACGAGATCGGCGCTGGTCGAGGCCAGAATCGGACCCGAAGTCGGCGTCTGGAAGGTCGGATCCGGGCGCTCGGCGGCGAAGTCCTTGTCGTCGGTGGTGTAGCGCAGGCCGCCCTTCAGCGTCCAGCGGTCGGTCGGCCGGAAGTCGATCGAGGTGAAGAGCGCCCACGAGGTCGCGTCCTGGGTCTGGAAGGCGTAGCCGTCCTGGACGTTGCCGGCGAGAGTGTTGTAGCTGAAGCTCTCGGCCTTGAGGTTCTCGTCGAAATAGAAGAAGCCGACCAGCCAGTCCCAGGCGCCGCCGGTGTCGCTCGCCAGGCGGATCTCCTGGGTGAACTGGTCGAGGTTCGGAATGCCGTCGGCCGATTCGGAGGGGAAGGGGATGACGCCGGGCCCCGACGGCGGCGCGAAGACCGCGCCGTAGCCGCCGTCGATGTCGCCGCGGCTGAACATGTCGAGGGTCTCGTAGCCGGTGATGGCGGTGAGGGTCGCGAAGTCGAACTTGTAATTGAGGGTGAAGGCGCCGCCCTGGGAGCTGATGGTCTGGTCGTTCAGGCCGTCCTGGTACACCTTGTCCTGGCGGAAGCCGGCGACGACCTCGTCGCTGCCGTGCTTGAGGATGTTGGCCCGGAAGACGCGCGCCGTGCCGTCGAGGTCCCAGCCGTGCAGGTTGAGCAAGGCGTTGAAGCGCTCGGAAGGCGCCCAGAGGAGCTGCAGGCGGAAAGCGCCGGTCCGGTTGCCGCCGAGAGCGTTGTGCTCGCCGGTGAAGCCGTTGTCGATCCAGTCGGACTGCGACTGGTAGAGCACCGAGGCGCGCGCCGAGAGGGTCTCCGACAGCGCGCCGCCGATGGCGGCCTGGACGTCGATGTTGTCGTAGGTGCCGAAGGAGGCGCTGACGAAGCCGTCGCGCTCCTGCGACGGCCGGACGGTGTCGAACTTGACGATGCCGGCCGGGGTATTGCGGCCGAAGAGCGTTCCCTGAGGTCCGCGCAGAACCTCGGTGCGCTCGACATCGAACAGCGGCATGCCCTTGACCACGGGATTCTCGAGCACGATGTCGTCGACCACCATCGAGACCGGCTGCGAGGCGTTCAGGTCGAAGTCGGTGTTGCCGAGACCGCGGACATAGAAGCGCGGAAAGGCGCGGCCGAAGGAGGACTCGAGCAGCAGGCTCGGCACGCGTCCCGACAGCGCTTTGACGTCGCCGCCGCCCATGGTCAGGAGATTGAACTTCTCGGTGTCGAGGGTGGTGATCGAGAGCGGCACGAGCTGGACGTTCTCGGCGCGCTTCTGCGCCGTGACCGTGATCTCGTCGAGGACGACGGCAGTCTCCTCGTCCGGTGCGGGTTCGCCGGCCGGAGGCGGAGCCTGCGGCTCGGCCGATTGGGCGAAGCCGGCTCCGGCGAGGCTCAGGGCCAGAACGAAGGCGATCCAGGCTGCAAGACTTCTCCGCGGGGGCGCGCTGAACATGTTTCTTTTCTCCTGTCGAAATTTTGCCGCAGTGTAACACTCGACCGCGGGCGGCAGGACCCGGTTTTTCGGCGCGCAACAGGCGTCCGGAAGCCCTCCCGGCGGGCTTCTTGGCTGCTGCTGCGGGGGGAATTCCGCCGGTTTGCACAGTTTCTTGTGCGGCTGACAGGCCCTCTCCGGTCGGGTAGGATTCCGCTCACGAAGTCAGGGTACAGTTCCCGCGCCGCCGCTTTCGAATAGGTCTTGCCCGATAGATTTCTTGCGCCAGTCGCAGTATGGATCCACGATCCACAGCGTTCCTTTCATTGCTTCAAGGAGATTGACCTTATGAAGAGGTTGCAGAGGGTTCTCGCAGCGGGCCTCATGGCCGCGGCATGCGCCGCGACGGTCTGGGCCCAGACCGACGTCACCACCACGCGCGTCTCCGGCACGGTCACCGCCGAGGACGGCTCGGCTCTGCCGGGCGTCGCCATCACGGCGACGAACCTGGAGACCGGCCTGGTCGTCTCGTCCACGACCGACGCCCAGGGCTTCTACCGCATCCTGAACCTGCCGACGGGCAACTATGACTTCACCGCCGCGCTCGAGGGCTTCGCGACCGCGAGCCGGGCGGACGTTCGCCTCGTTCTC
>JBGARM010000217.1:0-5551 GCA_044230215.1 Thermoanaerobaculia bacterium
AATGGGGGCCGTCCCCATTCTTCCCCGGGGTCAGCTCTCGATGTAAGCGTCGATGTGGCGGGCGAATTCGCGGAAGTCGTCGAGGCGGGTCGCGAGCATCGATTCGACGACGCGGAGATCGACCTCGAGGTAGCCGTGGACGAGGACGTTGCGGAAGCCGGCAATCGCCCGGAAGCTCGCCGCGAAGCCTTGCGGCAGGATGCCGAGCTCGGCGAGCCGGTCGATCGCCGAGGCGTAGTCGGGCACGTCGCGCCCGGCCGTCGCCGCGAGATGGGTCGCCGCGTCGAGAGCGTTTTGCGCGCAGAGCTGCAGGCCTCGTTCGACTACCCAGAGCTTTTCGCGGTCGGCCGCGAGCTCGCTGGCGGAGAGTCCGCGGTGCCTGCCGAGCGTCGCGAGCGCGGCGTCGAGCGCCAGGAGGTGGCGCCGCACGACGGCACGATCGATACCCCCGGGGCTCATCGTCCGAACTCCCCCGCGGCGATCCTGCGGTGATGCGCGGCGTCGATCTTCGCGAGCTGCGGCAGGTAGTCGCAATAGCGCGAGAGCGCCTGGCCGGCGCGGCGAGTCGTCGCTTCGAGGTCGCGAGCGAGGATGCGGATGCCGTCCCGAAGCACGCGGTGGTAGAGCAGCGGCGAGGCCGAGTTGAGCGCCACGACTTCGACGGCGTTCGTGCCCAGGGCCGCACCGATCGCGGCGCCGATCTCGGCCGCCCGAGCCATCAGCGAGGGGCCGGCAGGTTCCGGATCCAGGCGGGGATCCAGGCGCTCGGGATCGAGATAGACCGCCACATCGATGTCGCTGTGCGGCCGCGTTTCACCGCGCGCCGTCGAGCCGAAGAGATAGGCCTCGAGCACCTCCGGCCGGCCGGCGAGCGCCGCCGCGAGCTGGGCCACCAGGGTTTCGCGGTCGGCGGGGAGCATGCGCGCATTGTACGACCTGCACGAGGAGCGACTCTGAAGTTTTCTTGACATTGCGCCATGGCGAGATATGCTGTTCGCCATGGACGACGCCACCTACACCCTGCAGCAGCTCTCGGAGCTCTCCGGCGTCGAGCCGCGGACGATCCGGTCGTACATCGAGCGCGACCTCCTGCCGGGGCCGCGCGGGCTGGGGCCGAAGGCGGCGTACGGGCCGGAGCACGCGCAGCGGCTCGAGGTCATCCGGCTGCTGCGCGACGCCCACCGCGACATCACGCTCGACCAGATCCGCAACTTCCTCGGCCAGCTGACGCCAGAGAGGATCGCCGCCATCGCCGCCGGGGGGCTCGTTGGTGGCGGTGGGGGCGGGCCCGAAGCCGCGGCCTTCGCCCCGCCCTCGACCTCGGCGCTGCAGTACCTGCACAGCATCACGACCCCGCGGCCAGCGAGCGGCCCGCAGGCGCGCGCGAAATCGGCAGCGGCCGCGGCCGGCCGGGCGCCGAGCCCGGCGTCGCCGCCTCCTGCCCGGAAATCCGTAGTGCCGGGGTCACCCGTGTCGCCGGGGTCGCAGGGACGGACGCCGTTCGAGGAGCTCCTCGGCGTGCTCGGCGCCGCCCTCGGCAGCGGCAGCGTCGTCCGTTCGGTGCGCAGTGAGACCTGGCACCGCGTCCCGATCACCCCGGACATCGAGCTCTCCGTGCGCGGCGAGCTCGACGCCGACAACCTCGCGCTGTTGCAGCGCATCGGCGATCACCTCCGCCACCTCCTCCTGAAAGGAACCCGCCCATGACCGAACTCCGCCCCGCCGCCTCCACGCTGCAGCTCGCCGCCGGCTTCGACCGCGCGCTCATCCGCCGCGGCGGCGACTCGGTGCGCTTCCTCGTCGTCGACGTCACCGCCCCGACGGTCGAGGCGGAGAAGACGCCCGCGGTGTCGAAGGCGCCGCTCAACCTCGCCCTGGTGATCGACGCCTCGGGCTCGATGCAGGGCACGCCGATCGCCGCGGCGAAGGAGGCGGCACGGCGCGTGGCCGCGAGCCTCGGCGCCGCCGACCGGCTGTCGGTGGTGTCGTTCGACTCGGAGGTCACGGTGCACCTCGAGGGCCGCCTCCAGGATGCGGCCGGCCAGGCCGCGGCTGCCGCGGCGATCGCCGCGCTCGAGGCCGGCTCGTCGACCGACCTGGGAGGTGGCTGGCTGCGCGGCTGCGCCTGCGTCGCCAGGGTGATGGAGGAGCATCCGGGCTTGCGGAACCGGGTCGTCGTGCTTTCGGACGGTCAGGCGAATCGCGGGATCGTCGAGCCGGACGAGCTGGCGACGCACGCCTCGCAGCTCCGTGCCCGCGGCCTGCTGAGCTCCGCAGTGGGCATCGGCGAGTCGTACTCCGACGCCCAGCTCGAGGCGATCGCCGCGAGCGGCGGCGGGCGTCTGCACCACGCGGCGGCCGCGGCCGAGATCGTCGAGCTGGTGCTGGGCGAGCTCGAGGAGCTGCGCGAGACGGTGGTCGAGAGTTGCGACCTCGTGCTGGAGACTCCGCCCGGTTTCGCCGCCGAGCTCGTCGGCGACTATGCGGCGACGCACGACGCCGGCCGCTGGTCGTGCGTGGTGGGGTCGTTGGCGAGCGGCGCGCTGCGCAGGGTGGTGTGGAAGATCCACTGCCCGGCGGGGAAGCTCGGAGAAAGCGCCGAGCTCTCGATCGGCGCGAGCTGGCGCAGAGTCGGTGCCGCGGACGCCGTCGCCGCTGCACCGGTCCGCTGCGAGTTGCGCTTCGCCACGGGCGAGCAGTGCCTGGCACAGCCGCGGGACCGGGAGCGCGCGCTCATCGTGGCGGGCACCTGGCAGTTCGCCATCGTCCGTGCCGCGACGCGCCTCAACCAGGATGGCGAGCTCCGCCGCGCCGGCGAGCTGGTGAAGCGCGAGCTGCGACACTTCGTGCGCTACGCCGAAGGGCTGCCGGAGGCGCAGGCGATGGTCGCCGCGCTCGAGCGTCTGGCGGCGTCGATCGGCGCGGCGCGCTACGCGCCGATGGCGGCGAAGGAGATGCGCGTCGCGAGCACCAAAGGGATGCGCGGCGAGCGCGAGCTGCGCGTCCACGCCCAGCTCAGCTGGGACGCGCATCTGCCGAAGTGAGGGGACCGCCTGCGGTTCCGCCTCAGAAACCCCATCGAGCGCCTGGGGAGACCCTCGCCAGGTCGCGCCAACTCGCCGGGCAACAGTGGTTGAGCCGTTCCCATTTCTACGCCTGGAGAAGTCGGAGCGCAACGGCTCGTCGTCGACGCTCGACTTGCGCTCCGCAAGGTCGCCGGAAGAGATCGGGCAAGTCCCCACTTCATCCGCGCAGTCCGGGGTGAGTTCTGCCCGCCCGGGGTGTAACCTGTCCTCGGTCCGGTCCGGAGGTGCCATGAACGATTCGCCAGTGCCGCGTGCGACCCAGGTCCTTTTCATCGCCGCACTTCTGGCGACCTCCGTTGCGAGCTCCCCGGCGAGCTCCGACGGAACCGCAGAGACCTCTCCCGAGCAGGAGACCCTGTCGCGTCTGCGCGCGATTGCCGGGGCGCTGTTGTCCCGTTGGCAGGACGAAGTCTCGGGCGAGAATCGCCTGGCCGCGCCGGGAAACGACTGGACCCTGGCGAGTCAGCCGTCGGATGTCATCCGCGTGCCGGCGGTGCGAGCGCTACGTTCCCGCAAGGGGGTCCTGGGGCTGCTGCGCCCCAGCGAGAATTTCATCTACCTTTGCGATGTGCCGGATCGCGATGCCTGGGGGGAGCGCATCGAGGTCTACTACGAGCAGGACAAGATCCTCTCCGGGAGGTTCCTCACCGTCCGCAGCGCCGGCGCGAACCGACACTTCGACGGCGATCGGTACGAGGTCGGCGGATTTCTTCCCGGCGCCGAGATCGACGACATCGTGGTCGCCGACAAGCGGTTCGTTCGCTGGCCGCTCGGCGTGCCGGAGGCCGAGCTCCAGATCGAGCCGAAGGGCGGGCGCTCCCCGGGGGTCGAGGCAGACGCGCAGAAGGCTGCCGGCGGTGAGGCTTCGCCCACGCCGGTCTGGTGACCCCGGGGCAACGCCGGGAAGAGATCGGGGACACTCTCCATTTCTTCCCTTCATCTCCCGGAGGCGCCAGAGGACGGGGCGAGATTCCGTCTTCACCAGCGCTTCGAGAGGCCGATTGTAGAAACTGCTGCGGCGCTCGAGCGGGCCGTCTCGCTTTCAGCTGGCTGCGAAGCGGAGCGACTCAGACCCGCAACACGCCGAGGAGCCAGAGGATCAGCGCGATGACCAGCACCGTGCCGACGATCCCGAGCCCACCGCCCGTGCCCCAGCGGCGAAAACCGTAGCCGCCTCCACCCACCATCAGAACCAGCAGGACGATGATCAGAATGAGCAGCAAGGAACCCTCCCAGGCGCCGTGAGAGAAGACGGGGCGCTTTCTGCGGACCTCCCCTACGCAGGGCGCGTGCCAGTGGGAGCGCGTTCCGTCTTCAGGCGCGCGGCTGATGCCTCAGGGCAGGCGCAGCGCTATCGCGCGGTGCTGTAGCGGGCGATCTCGTCATGCGTCACGAGGTCGATCAGGTAGAGGACGCCGTCGGCGATGCGGAGGAGCAGTCTGTCCCCGGACGAGATGCGCGCTTCGTTGTAGAACTTGCCGGGGAGAATCGGCTTGACCCGCATTCCTGGCGTCGGCTGTTGCGTGGCCAGAGCCTCGATCACGCGCAGGGAAGAGAGTCGGCGAGCTTCGGGCAGGTCGCGCAGGCGCTGCTCGAAGCGGCGGCCATAGGCGACCTGGAGGCCCGTCTTGCCGGGCGTCATCGCGGCTTGCGGGTCGCCTTCGAAGCCGGCTTCGAGCGCCGTTTCGGAGATGGGGTCCTCGAACTATTGCCTGGTGGAGACGGCGATTTCGTTTCCTTCAGCCGGCGGGCGAGGTCGGCGACACTCTCGCGACGCACTGCCCCGGAGCGGATCTCCGCTTCCGCAGCGTTCACGCGCTGCTGCATCTCGGGATGGTAGAACCACTGCTGCTCCCGCGGCAGCAGCTCCGCCGCCACCAGCTCGTAGCCGCCGGCTGCCGTCCGTTCCAGCAACAGGAAGTCGCCCGGTCCGACGCCGAGTGCCTCGCGCACCTCCTCGGGCAGAGTCGCCCGGCCCTTCTTGTCGAGTGTCAGGTAGGTCGGAGTCGCCATGATGGGACGAGACTAGCATCCCCTTGTGGGTTTTTCCCACTGTGGGCGTGCAGCAGCAGCGCTACCCGCGCGGAGCCTTCACCCTCGACCGAAGGAGCGAAGGTCAGTCCGCATCTGTTCCTCCACTTCATCCTTCCCGTCGCCACTGCATGTCGGGTCCTGGCGGCGAATCTCGATGCAGGAGATATCGGCCGGGTGACGGCGTCTGCGGCTCGTGCCGTGGGCGCCGGTCCGCGGCCGACTTCTCCAGGGAGGCATCGTGAATCGAAGCCCATTCGGCAGGAAACGCGCGTCGCAGCAGAGCAGCGCCGGAACTCTCCTGGCCCCGATCGCTCCGAGCGCTCCGAGCGCTCCGATCGCTCCGATCGCTCCGATCGCTGCGGTGCTCGTCTGCGCCCTCGGGCTTTGCGGGGAGCCGGCCCGGGCGGGCGGTCCGCCGGATTGCATTCCGG
>JBGARM010000218.1:0-5550 GCA_044230215.1 Thermoanaerobaculia bacterium
GAACGCCATAGGCGGTCACCGCGATGCCGAGCTCGCGGCAGGTCGGCAGGATCGCCGCTTCGATGCCGCGCGACAGCAGGGAGTACTCGATCTGCAGGTCGGCGACCGGATGCGTGGCCTGCGCGCGACGGACGGTCTCGACGCCGACTTCGGAAAGCCCGACGTGGCGGACGTAGCCCTGCCGAATGAGCTCGGCGATCGCCCCGACGGTCTCTTCGATCGGCACCTCCGGGTCGAGGCGGCCCAGCCGGTAGACGTCGATGTAGTCGGTGCGCAGACGCTTGAGGCTGTAAGCGACGAAATTCCTCACCGCCGCCGGCCGCCCGTCGTAGCCGAGCCAGTTTCCCTGCGGATCGCGCAGGGCGCCGAACTTGACGCTGACGACGACTCGCTCGCGCGGCACCTCGGCGAGCGCCTCGGCGATGAGCATCTCGTTGTGGCCCATGCCGTAGTAGTCGCCGGTGTCGAGCAGGTTCAGGCCGGCGTCGAGGGCGGCGTGGATCGTGGCGAGGCTCTCCCGGCGATCGGCCGGGCCATAGAAATCGGACATGCCCATGCATCCGAGGCCGAGGGGAAAGACTGCGGGACCTGAGGTGCCCAGACGGCGGGCGGTCGCAGGGGCGGCGGGGGAGGAATCGCTCATGCGCCAAGGATACGGCGGCGGAGCGAGTTCCGTATGCGCCCCTCCGCCGGCATCCCTGCGGGCATCCCTCTGCGGGTGCGACCCGTTCGCGCACGTGGGTTAGCATGGCAGCCGTTCGACCTCCAGGAGACCTGCCCGATGCCCGATCGTAGCCGCCGACTTCGCTGTTGCTGGATCCTCTCCGTGCTGGTTCTCTTGCCGGCTGGCAGGTCCGCCTTCGCCCAGGGCGCGCGCTGGGACTGGCCGGAGAAGTCGAAGAATCTCAAGGTGTTGCCGGCCGATACCTCCCCCGACCGCCTGCGGGCGGCGATGCGCGGCTTCACCGGCGCGCTCGGCGTGCGCTGCAACTACTGTCACGTCGGCGAGGAGGGCAAGCCCCTCTCGACCTTCGACTTCGCCTCCGACGCCAATCCGAACAAGGACCGGGCGCGCGAGATGATGCGCATGGTGGGATCGATCGCCGGCCACCTGCAGAAGATCGAGCCCAGCGGGCCGGAGCGCGTCGGCGTGCGCTGCCAGACCTGCCACCAGGGGCGCCCGCGCCCGACGACGCTCGAGGAGGAGCTGCTGGCCGCCTACCGCAAGGACGGCCAGAAGGCGATCGGGCCGCGCTACAGCGAGCTGCGCGAGCGCTATTACGGTAGCGGCGGACTCGACTTCGGCGAACGCAGTCTCAACAACCTGGGTTACGAGCTGCTCGAGTCGCCGGCGCCCTCGGACCTCGAGGCGGCGATCGCCGTGCTGCGCCTGAACGCCGAGCAGTACCCGAAGTCGGGCAACGCCTGGGACAGCCTTGCCGAGGCCTACGCCAAGGCGGGCAAGAGCGAGATCGCCGGGATCTACTATCGCAAGTCGGTCGAGGTCGATCCGGGAAACGAGCACGCGCTCGAGGAGCTGCGCGCACTCGCCGCCGCCGGGGAGGCGAAGTCCGGCGGTGAGTGAGCCGACGGACAAGGCGGTCATCGACTGCGCCGCCTATCGCGCCGGAGTGCGCGTCGCGACGCTCGCGCTCGCCGAGATCCCGGCCGCCCTCGCCGATCCGTCGCTCTTCGTCTGGCTGGGTCTCTTCGAGCCCGGCGTCGCGCTTCTCGACGAGGTGCAGGCGGCTTTCAAGCTCCACGACCTGGCGGTCGAGGACGCCCACCGCGCGCACCAGCGGCCGAAGCTCGACCGCTACGGCGAGTCGCTGTTCATCGTCCTGCGGACGGCCCAGTTCGCCGACGGGCAGGAGGATCTCGAGTTCGGCGAGACGCACCTGTTCGTCGGTCCGCGCTACGTCGTCAGCGTCCGTCACGGCTCGCTCAAGGACCATGTCGGACTGCGCGGACGCTGCGAGCTCGAGGCGGAGCGCCTGGCGCTCGGCTCGGGCTACGTCCTCTATTCCCTGCTCGACTTCGTGGTCGACCAGTACTTCCCGATCGTCGAGGCGCTCGAGGAACAGTTCGACGTCATCGAGACCGACGTCTTCGACGGCGACAGCAGCCGCGAGACCACGGCCGAGCTCTACAACTTCAGCCGCAAGCTGCAGTCGCTGCGCCGGACCGTCTCGCCGCTCATCGACGTGCTGCAGCGGCTCGAACGATTCGAGGGCCCACCGCTGCCGGAGAGCATGCAGGTCTATTTCCGCGACGTGCACGACCACCTGCTGCGCATCCAGGAGATGGTCGAAGGTCTCTCCGAAATGAATCGCTCGGCGCTCGCCGCCCACCTCTCGCTGCTCTCGGTGGCGCAGAGCGACGAGACCAAGCGCCTCGCCGCCTGGGCGGCGATCATCGCCGTCCCGACCATGGTCGCCGGCATCTACGGCATGAACTTCCAGTTCATGCCCGAGCTCGGCTGGCGGTTCGGCTATCCCCTGGTCGTCGGCAGCATGGTCGTCGTCTGCCTGGTGCTCTACCGCCAGTTCAAGAAGAGCGGCTGGCTGTAGCGCCGCCGCGCCCTCCGACCTCTCCCGTTGGGTGGCGGCCGGGCTGCCATTCCGAGGCGAAGATGCAGCGGTCGTTCACCGCGTTCCCCAGCGGCTCGTCGACTGTCTCAGACTCTCGAGGGCGGCAAGACGCCTGAGCGCCACTTCCGCTCGACCTGAGAGGACTCGCCGTATGTCGGTTCGACCGCTCGCCGTTCTGTCGTTGCTCGCCTTCTGGGCATCTGCGGCTCTCGCGCAGCCGATTCCCGGCTCGTCCTGGCGCTACTACCGCCCTTCGAACACCGGCATCCAGGGCGACTACAACGAGGCGATCTACATCGGGCCCGACGACGATCCGTGGATCGGCGGCTATGACCCGGGGGTGGAGGAGGGCGGCGTCGCGAAGTTTCTGCAGGCGGAGAACCGTTGGCTCAACGTCTCGAATGTCGACTATCCCGTCATCGGGCACCCCGACCTGACGGGCACGTCGCGCGTCAGCGACATTGCCGCCGACGCCCAGGGCGATCTCTGGTTCGCCACCTGGCGAGGGGCCTGGAAGATGGATCCTGACGTCGGCCCCGCCTCGTTGGTGAACTACGCGGCTGCGAGCCCGGAGCTCGCCACCGGTGGTGCGCGCGACCTCGCCATCGCACCCGACGGCACGGTCTGGTTCGCCCTGATCGGCTTCGGAGGCAATCTGGGCGGAGTGATCCGGCATACACCGGCGACTGCCGACTGGCACTACTGGAGTGGTGGCCTGGTTTCGCAGGGGGGGAACAACTGGCCGCAGCTCGTCTGGGCGGTGCGCCGCCTGTCGATCCAGCCGCAGCCGGGCGGCGGCTACACGGTCTGGGCGGACAGCGAGAACAGCTCGGCGCTGGTCTCGTTCGACAGCACGACGGCCCTCTGGACGCATCACGAATTCTCCTTCACGCCCGGGGCGCTGCTCGACATGCCGGGCAAGGAGTGCGTCGACGCCAGCGGCAACTTCTGGGCGCGACGCTTCGTCGGCTTCGCCGGTTCGACGCCGGTCTACTCGCTCGACTACCGGACGCCGGCGGGTGCCTGGGTGGTGCCCCCACAGCCTGCTCTGCCGAGCTTCGATCCGCCGATCCGGGCTTTTCATGCCTACGGCGACGGCGAGGCTTTGCTCGCCGACGGCGAGAGCCGGGTGTGGCATTTCGACGGCGCCGCCTGGGAGGACTTCGGCATCTGGGGAACCGGGACCGCCAGCGACGATCTCGGGATCGACAGCGCCGGCAACGTCTGGGCGGTCGGGACCGGCGGTGCGGCGAAACGCGACGTCGTGACCGGCCTTTGGCAGCGCTATCGCGTCACCAATACCAGCCAGTACGACCTGTTCAACCAGGACCTCGCCCTCGATCCGGCGACCGGCCGCCTCTACGCCTGCGCCAATGCCGGCCCCGGTGCGGGCGGCGTGACGCAGTTCGACGGCAGCCGCTGGATCGGCTGGAACGCCCTCGAGTATGGCTTGGGGGTGGACTGGCCCTTTGCGACCGACAATTGTGAGGCAATTGCCGTCCGGGCCGCGGCCGGGGCGGTGGCGCTGAATCCGATGTACAACGGCATCCAGCAGTGGAACGGCGCCGGCTGGAGCGATCTCGCGGGGATGAACGAAAGCCGCGGCCTGGTGGAGGACTCGGCAGGGCGCCTGTGGTCTCTGGGCCTCGCCTACCAGCTCGCCTTTCTCGACGGCGCGAGCTGGACCGAAGTCGCCAGCAACGGCGCCGGCGGCAACAACCTGCGGCGCGATCCGACGCGACCGGCGACGGTCTGGGCGGCGAACGTGGCCGAGGTCACGCGCACCGACGGCACCTACCGCTACTCCCGCGACTACACGCAGTTTCCCGAGCTCGACCCGCAGAGCGACCTGTTCTCGACGGTGGCGCCGGCGGCCGACGGGATCGCCTGGCTCGGTTCGACCCAGGGCCTCTTCCGGCTCGACGCCAACGCCGGGAGCTACCAGTACTTCACCGCACTCGGCGGGCTTCCGACGGTCGGCGCGATCCCGCTGGCCGTCACTCCGGACGGCAGGTTCTGGTTCAACCTCTTCGATCCGAACGGCGCGGGCCCGCACGGCCTGGCGTGGTTCGACGGCCATTCCTCCGGCATCTATCCCGCGCCGCGCGACGGCGGCCCGCAGTGGGGCGGCCTGCCGCACGCCCAGATCGCCGACCTCGAAGTGCGGACCGTCGCCGGCGGTTACGAGCTCTGGATGAGCTGCCTGTCGCGCGGCATCGCGGTGCTCTTCGTGCCGACGAGCTTCTTCGCCGACGGCTTCGAGAGCGGCACTGCGGGGGCCTGGTCGGCAGTCGTCCCCTAGACCTCGAAACGCTGGACTCGCTGCGCGCTCCGCGCGGCGTAGAAGGCGAGCAGGGCGATGCCGCCGAGCACGAGCCAGGAGCTCGCGGCGTAGGGGGCGGCGGGATCCGAAGTGACGGGCGACGCCTGGATGGCACCGTTGACGAAGCTCGCCGTGACGCCCGCGACGAGGCCGAGCCGGACGACCGCCCAGAGGATCAGGGCGTTGACCACCAGCAGTGCCGCGATTGCCGGCCAGCTGCGCAGCGCGACGAGGATCGGCACCAGCGACCAGACCGCCCAGAGGACGCCGGCGGCGACGCCTTCGCGGCGCAGCGCCCGGCGCGCCACGACGAGCAGCAGCAGCAGCCCGAAGACCACGACCAGACTCACCGTGATGCGGCCCAGGACGAGTCCCGCGGTGAAGCGCAGGCCGTCGAGGGCGCTCGGAATGAGATAGAAGTTCGGGCGGAAAGGACTATTCGTCCAGATCTTCGCCCAGCCGGCGAGCAGGAAGGTCGCCGCCATGACGAGCCCGACGAGGACACCCGCCAGGAGATCCCGGCCGACGAGGGCGTCGGTCCACCGGCCGTCGAGCAGACGCGTCCAGGCGATCAGCCCGCGCGGCCAGTGGCGGCGCACATAGGGTTCCAGGGCGAGGTAGGCGAGCCAGAGCAGC
>JBGARM010000219.1:0-5547 GCA_044230215.1 Thermoanaerobaculia bacterium
CCGGCCGTACTGCTGCCAGGACGTGGAGGCGTGCCCGGAGAAGACCTTCTGCGCGCCCCTGCCGATGGCCGAGGACGCCGTGAACTCGCCGCGGCTGACCATCCCGGTGTGCGCGCCGACGACGAACTGCCAGCTGCTCGACGACCTGTCGTGCTCGGACGGTCTGACGTGCAGCATCGTGCGAGCCGACGGCACGACGAGCTGCGTGATCCCCGGCGCGGGCGCGCTCGGCGAAGGCGTTCGACGCCGCGGGATCGCCGCCCCGGAGGAGCCCGGTGAAGAAGTAGCCGTAGGGCGTGAAGAGGCCGGCGGCGACGCCGCCGCCCACCACCACCACCAGGCCGAGCGCGACGGCGAGCCGGCGCAACGACTCCGGCGAGAGGATCTGCCTGGCTGGCATGGGGCGCTTTCGCAGAGCGGAGCGGACGGTCGCGGGCGGTGGCGGAGGCGGCCCCGGCTCAGTCCGGATAGGGCCTCGAGATCACGCAGGCGTTGATCCCGCCGACTCCCATCGACAGCTTGCCGGCGGCGCCCTCGGGCACCGGACAGCCTTCGTTGAAAGCGAAGCGCTCGTGGACGCGGGCGATCTCCGGATTGAGCTCGGTGCGGGCGAGCGGCGTCGGGAAGATCACCCCGCGCTGGTAGCCCAGGTACTGCGCCGTGAGCTCCCAGCCGCCCGAGGCACCCATGCCGTGGCCGAAGGTCCCCTTGCGCGCCGTGACCAGAACGTCCTCGTGCAGGATGCTGCGCATGTTCTCGACCTCGAGATAGTCGCCCGGCGTTGCGGTGGCGTGCAGATCCCACGACCCGATCTCCCCCGGCGCCACTCCCGCGGCGTCGAGCGCCTGCACGATCGCCGTCGTCGGCCCGGTCTTCGAAGGCGTGATGATGTGCTCGGCGTCAGAGGAGACCCCCACCGCGAGCGGCTCCATGCCGACGGTATGAAAGCCCTTCGCGCGCAGGAAGTCGAGATCGCCGACAATCCAGATCGCCGCGCCGCCGCCAACGTGGGTGCCTCGCAGTCCGGTCATCGGCTTCGAGACCGAGCCGTCGGCCGCGCCTACCCGGGCGTTGTGGAAAGCCCCGACCATCAGCCGCAGCGGCGGCGGATCGGTGGCGCCGATGACGACGGCCTTGGCTTCGCCGCGGCGGATGGCGTCGATCGCCAGCTTCAGGGTGACGCCGAACGTGGCGCAGGCGGCGACCGGGGCGAAGGTCAGGCCGGTGATCCTGCCCATCATCGAGATCTGCGCCGCCGGCGCGTTGTGGATGTTCCACAACAGATTCGCCGGCACCTCGCGCCACGGCGGCGAGGGGCAGGCCCAGGCCTTCAGCATGCGGTTGATGCGCCGCTGCTTCTCCTTGATCAGGCCGAGCTTGCCGGTCTCGACCGTGCCCTGCACGGCGAGCGACTCGATCTCGCGCATCTCGGCGAGAAACACCTGCAGCTCCGGCGAATGCGCGGCCCAGAAGTGCCACCACTGCTCTTCGGTCTCCTCGCGGTCCTCGTCGGGAAGGGTCGCCGGATCGACCGGCGGCGCCGCGCCCTCCGGCGCGCCTTCACCGGCGAGGTAGCGACGCAGCGGCTCGTTGCGCTCCGGCGCCGCCCAGAAGCGGTCCCAACGGCGCTGCGCGCGGTGCAGCTGCAACGACACCGATTCGATCGTGCCGAGCGCGCCGAGGCCGGTGCCGACGTAGACGTGCGCCTGCGACCCGAGATCGTGCAGGACCTGCTCGATCCCGGGGTTCTGTCCGAGCGCCTGGATGAAGGCGGCAATCGCGAACTGGGCCGGCATGTCCATCTTCTCGGTGATCTGCGAGAAGCGGCTCGGCGGAAAGCGCGTTTCGATCCAGGGCTTGTAGTCGGTGAAATCGAAATCCGGCTGACCGACGAGAAAGTTCGAGGGACCGAAGCCGTCGTAGGGCCGAAGCCAGCTCTCCTTGGACTCCAGATGGCGCTCGAAGGCCTCGATGTCCTTCGAGCGCGGCGCCACGACTCCCCAGCCGAAGACTCCGATCCGCGTCACGATTCGCTCCTTACGGTGTGCGCTCCTCCGCCGGCGAGCAGGAAGAGCAGGTCGACGACCCGCTGCGAGTAGCCCCACTCGTTGTCGTACCAGGCGACGACGCGGGCGAAGCCATCGCCCAGGGCCTGGGTCGACAGGGCGTCGAAGATCGCCGAGTGTGGGTTGCCGATGATGTCGGTCGAAACCAGCGGTCGGGCGCTGTACTCGACGATGCGCCGGAGGTCGCCCGCTGCAGCGCGCGCGACGGCGGCGTTGATCTCGGCGACGCCGGGCCGGCCGGCGAGACGGCAGGTGAAGTCGATCAGCGACCCGTCGGGCACCGGCACACGCAGCGCCACGCCGTCGAGCTTCCCCTTGAGGCGCGGCAGCACCTTGCCGACGGCGCGCGCAGCGCCGGTCGAGGTCGGAATGATGTTCAGGGCGGCGGCGCGACTGCGCCGCAGGTCGTCGTGCGCCACGTCGGCCAGCCGCTGATCATTGGTGTAGGCATGCACGGTCGAGACGAAGCCCTCCTCGATGCCGAACGCCTCGTCGAGAATGCGCGCGATCGGCGCGAGGCAGTTGGTCGTGCACGAGGCGTTGGAGACGATGCGGTCGGTCGGGCGCAGCTCGCCGTCGTTGACGCCGAGCACGACCATCCGGTCGACTTCGTCCTTGGGCGGCACGGTCAGAATGACCTTGCCCGCTCCCCCGGCGAGGTGGCGTTCGAGCTTCGCACGGCTGCGGAAGGCGCCAGTCGACTCGATCACCACATCAGCCCCGAGCGCGCCCCAGGGAATCTGCGCCGGGTCGCGCTCCGCGGTCATGCGGATCGACCGGCCATCGACGGTCATCGTGTCGTCGTCGAAGCTCACCTCACGGCCGAACGGCCCCATCACCGAGTCGAACTCGAGCAGATAGGCGAGGTGCTCGTTGGCGAAGAGATCGTTGATGCAGACCACTTCGACTTCCGGCCGGTCGCAGAGAATGCGGAATACCGAGCGCCCGATGCGTCCGAAACCGTTGATGCCGACACGAATCGTCATCGCGCGTCCTCCGCGGCGAAGGTCGACAGCCGGCGCAACAGGTCGATCACGCGGTGGCAGTAGCCCCAACCGTTGTCGAAGAAAGTGAGGGTCTTCGACACCTTGCCGCCGACGACCATTGTCGACAGCGAATCGAAGGTCCCGGAGTAAGTCGAATGCAGGATGTCGGACGAGACGATCGGCTCGGTCTCGTAGGCCAGGATGCCGTAGAGACTCTTCTCGGCGGCGCTCTGCAGGGCGGCGTTGATCGCCTCGGCCGTGACCTCGCCCGGATGCCAGCAGGTGAGATCGACCAGCGAGCCGTTCGGCACCGGCACGTTGATCGCCAGGCCCGAGATCCTCCCGGCGAGCTCGGGGACGAGCGCCGCGATCAGCTCGTCGGCGTTGGTCGGCTGCGGAATGATGTTCTCCGCCGCCGCCCGGCCGCTGCGCATGTCGTCGGCCGGCACGTCGGCGAGCCGCAGCTGATTGGAGTAGGCGTGCACGGTCGTCAGGAAGGCGCGGTCGATGCCGAACTCCCCGGCCAGCACCTTGAGCACGGGGGCAGCGCAGTTGGCCGTGACCGAGCCGGCGGAGACGATCCGGTTCGCCGCGCCGAGGCTCTTCTCGTTGACGCCGACGACGATCGTCGCGTCCGTCAGATCGTCCGAGGGCGAGCAGACCAGGACGCGCTGGGCGCCGCTCGTGAGATGCGCTTCGAGCGCCGGACGGGTCTGCAGGGTCTCGGTGGCTTCGATGACGACATCGACGCCGAGCGCCTTCCAGTCCGGCGCCGCCGGCGACTGCGAGTCGGTCGACGGGGCCGGCGGGGGCAGCAGGGCGATCTCGCGGCCGTCGATCTCGAGCCGGCCCTCCCGGCGCGCGATCGGCACCGGGAAGCGCCCGAGGAGGGTGTCGAAACGCAGCAGGTATTCGAGCGTCGCCGGCTCGGTGCGGTCGACGATCGCCGCGAGCTCGATCCCGGAGGACCGGCCCAACGACGAACCTGCGAGTATCCGTACCAGGTTGCGGCCGATCCGCCCGCAACCGACGAGCCCCACCGAGATCGCGCTCATGACTTGAGTTTCCTCGAGAGTTCGGAGAAGGTCCCGGTTCCGTGGACTCCGGTTCGATTCCCCGCCTAGAATCCGGATTATGGCAAAACTGACCCCGTTCCGCGCGCTGCGCCCGACCCGCGAGGGCGCCCCGCGGGTCTCCTCGGTTCCCTACGACGTCGTCAGCACCGCGGAGGCCCGGGCGCTCGCCGCCGGGAATCCGCTCTCGTTCCTCCACGTGACGCGCTCCGAGATCGACTTGCCGGAAGGCACCGACCCCCACTCCGACGCCGTCTACTCCCTGGCGCGGCAGAATCTCGCCGCCCTGCGGAGCCAGGCGCCGCTCGAGGTCGAGGCCGAGCCGGCGCTCTACGTCTATCGGCTGAAAATGGGCGACCACATCCAGACGGGAGTCGCCGGGACCTGGAGCGTGGACGAGTACGAGAAAGACCTGATCAAGAAGCACGAAAAGACCCGGCGCGACAAGGAGGACGATCGCACCCACCATATGTGCGAGCTGCGCGCCCAGACCGGGAAGGTCTTCCTCACCTATAAGGCTTCAGTAAAGGTAGATGCCATCGCAACTCGGGTGGCTGAAACCGGACCGCTCTTCGACTTCACGGCAGCCGACGGGGTGGCGCACACGATTTGGCGAGCTGGCATTGCAGATCGCGACGCTCTGGTCGCCGCCTTCGCGGAGATTCCCGAGCTCTATATCGCCGACGGCCACCACCGCGCCGCTTCGGCCTGGCGCACCCGCGCCGAGCTCGCCGCCGGCCACTCGCCGCAGACTCCCAGCCCGAGCGCCGGCAGCGCCGAGAACTTCCTCGCCGTCGCCTTCCCCGACGACCAGGTTCAGGTCCTCCCCTACCATCGCCTGGTCAAGGACCTCCACGGCAACACCGCGGAAGGCCTGCTCGCTGCTTTGCGAGAACGCTTTGCGTTCGTCGAAGGTCCGCCGCAGCCCGAACGCAAAGGTCACGTCGGCCTCTACCTGGGCGGAAGCTGGCAGACGTTCGTCCTTCCTTCCTTTACTGGAGCTTCTCCTTTGGAGAACCTCGACTGCAACATCCTTCAGGAGAGAGTGCTGACTCCGATACTGGGCATCGGCGACCCAAGAACCGACCAGCGGATCGACTTCGTCGGCGGCATTCGCGGCACGCAGGAGCTCGCGAAGCGCGTCGACGCCGGCGAAGCGGCGGTGGCCTTCGCCATGTACCCGGTCTCGGTCGCCGACCTCTTCGCCGTCTCCGACGCCGGCGAGATCATGCCGCCCAAGAGCACCTGGTTCGAGCCCAAGCTGCGCGACGGGCTGCTGGTCCACGAGATCTGAGGCGGGGCGCGCCCACCGGCTCAGCCGCGCGAAATCTCGAAGGCACTGATTCCCAGGGCCTTGCCAATGGCGCAAATGGGGCGTAACATCTAGAAGAAGGGCCGCCCGACAAGGGCGGATTCGCGAGG
>JBGARM010000021.1:0-17620 GCA_044230215.1 Thermoanaerobaculia bacterium
GCGGCGCGTTCAGCGCCTCCGCCTTGCCGGCGGCGCGGCGGGCTGCGTCGCGTTGCCGGGAAAAATTGGAAGTGGCGAGCGCTGCAGCGGCCTCGGCCAGGTCGATGCGTGGATTGCTCCGGTCCGGTTCGGGCAGGGCGCGCAGCGCATCGATCGTCAGCAGGGCGTCTGCGGCCCGGCCGCCGTCGATCTGCGACCGGGCGAGCCGGAGGCCATATTCGAGGTTGTCGGGGAACGCCCCCCACAGCCGGCCGTAGATCTCCTGCGCCCGCGTCCAGTCGCGGCGCAACTCCGCCGCCAGCCCTTCTACGCCGAGGCGCTCCTCGGCGGGCAAGCCGTTTCCCTGGCCGAGCGCCCGCGCCGCCTCCTCGCTGGCGCGCTGCTCGAAGCCGAGAGCCGACCAGGCCTGAGCGAGCGCGGCGTGGATCATCGGATGCCCGGGTTCCACCGCGGCGGCCTGGTCGAGGAGCTCACGCGCCGCTCCCGGCTCGAAGTTGCGCAATTTCACCAGGCCTTCGGAGTAGAGCCGAGCGGCCCGCGGATTGGCGGGCGCGGAGGCGGTCTCCGCCGGCTGGGAGTCGCGCGCCGCACTGCCGAGGAGCTCGCGCAGGCGCGTGCCGACGAGGGCCACCAGGTGAAAGAGCTGCTGTTCGCTTCCGGTCTCGACCGCCTCGCCGAGAGTCTCGCCCCCGGCGGCATCCTCGACGCGAACTGCCAGCCGGACCGAGGTCGAGTCGCCACTGCCGAGCACGGCATAGGAGCCGAGAACGACGAAGTCGGTCCCCAGCCGCGAGCGCAGTTTGGCGATCACTTCACCGGTGGGCTGATCGGTCTCTGCGAGTCCGAGATCGAGCCGCGCGCGCGCCACGTCGTCGCCGGCCACCGTACGCAACCCCTGGCCCGCGCGCAGCTCCGACGCGACCATCTCGGCGAGGGCCACCGACAGCCACTCGAACTCCGCTCGCTGGGCGAGATTGCGAAAGGGGACCACGGCGACGGCCCGGCGGACCGCGCCAGGCTCGCCGAGCGGTGATTCGAGCGCGTGCCGTACCCGGACGACCGCCTGCACGACCGCCAGGACGAGGACCAGCGAGACGGCGGCGAGGAGGCGCTTCTGGCGGCGGCGCTTCGGTTCCGGCGCCGCGGCGGCCGCAGGCACGGTGAGCGACGAAACCGCGCTCGCCGCAGGGAAGGCGTCGGCGCCAGTCGCCAGCCCGGCGCTTTCGCCCGCGAGCGCGCGGTCCACCGCGGCCAGCGACGGGAACCGGTCCTGCGGGTAGCGCGCCATGCATCGGCGAATGACCTCGACCCAGTGCGGATCGAGACCAGGAATCAGCTCGTCCGGCGACGGCGGCGCCTGGGTGAGGCGCTTGACTGCAGTGGCGAGCGGCGTGTCGCCAGCGAAGGGCAGATCTCCGGTCACCATCTCGAAGAGCACCACGCCGAGAGCGTACTGGTCGATGGCGGCGGTGAGAGTGCCGCCTTCGATCTGCTCCGGCGCCATGTAGGCGGGCGTGCCGACCGCTGCGTCGGCCATCGTCACCTGGGCTGCGAACTGGTCGTGCTCGGTACCGCGGGCGACACCGAAATCGGTGACCACGACGCGCGCCCCGTCGGAAGCCGGCACCAGGAAGACGTTCTCGCTCTTGAAGTCGCGATGGATGACTCCGGCGGCGTGCGCGGCCGAGAGCGCCGCGATCATCTGGCGGGCGATCGGCAGACTCTCGGCGGGAGTCAGGGTTCCCTGGCGGCGGATGCGGTGCGAGAGCGTCTCGCCCCGCAGGAGCTCCATCGTCAGGAAGATGACCGATGAGCCGTCGGGGCGCGCGTGATAGCCGACGTCGTAGATGCGGCAGACGTTGGCGTGCGTCACCTTGCGCGCGAGGGAGATCTCGCGCTTGAAGCGCTCGATGGCAGTCTCGTGGGTCGCATCGCGCGGGTGAACGGTCTTCAACGCCACGGGCTGGCGCAGCTCCTGGTCCTCGGCTTCGTAGACCTCGCCCATGCCGCCGCGGGCGATGAAACGGCGAATCCGATAGCGCTCGCCGACGATCTCGTCCGGCTGGAAGAGGGTGGTGGTCGGCGCCGCTCCGAGAATCTGCGTCGCTCCGTGCGGCGTCGAGGGAGAGGACTCGCGCGGCGCGACGGTGGCGGCGGTCGTCGATCCCGCGCGACGCGCGTACCGCGCCCCGCAGTTCGGGCAGACGACGACCGTCGTCGGCTGAAGGGTGGCTTCGGCCGGAAGTGGAATCGGGCTGCCGCAACGGCGGCAATCGAGCTTCGTCATGGACCGCGCCATGAACCCGAAAGGGTTTGCGTCGCCCGGGTTCTCCCCGGCGCAGGCTTTCAGGAGCGCCTGGATTCTAGCTTGGAACCGCTCCGCCCACCGCGACAGCGGCGAGGCGCCCTGCGCGGGCGACTTTCGCCCGAAACGGCGCCGCGGTATGCTCCTGCGCCGATTGGATCGGGAAGCCAGTGGACTCATTCCAT
Organism: Thermoanaerobaculia bacterium; assembly: GCA_044230215.1. Lineage (GTDB taxonomy): Bacteria > Acidobacteriota > Thermoanaerobaculia > Multivoradales > JAGPDF01 > JAGPDF01. The sequence goes on from JBGARM010000021.1 coordinate 2,491, forward strand.
GCCGTGGGGAGGGATCGCCTCTTCCCATTTGACTGCTTCGGGTGCCGCGCGCGATGGCGCGTCATCCCCTGACTGCCGTGAACCAAGGAGGATGCGAATGAAGGCTCTGCAGAACGTGATTGGGGCGCTTGTGCTCTACAACTTGGTTGCCTACGGCGCGCTCGCCACCGGCGTCGCTGTCGCGGCGACCCCGGCAGCCAAACCGGCAGCGGCCAAGCCTGCCGGCGCCAAGCCTGCCGCCGCGAAGCCCGCGGCGGGCAAGCAGGTCAACGGCAAGCAACTGCTCGCCGAGTCGAAGAAGGCCGTCGCCGGCATTCTCAAGACTGCCAAGGCCTCGGGCGGCAAGCTCGACCCGAAGAACAAGAAGCAGGCGCCGTTCTTCGGCGGCCTCAAGGAACTCCAGGCCTCTCTCGCCGACAGCGAGAAGAAGATGGCGGCCAAGGACAAGAAGGTGTTCGTCAGCCTGTCGAAAGGCAGCACCGCTCTCGCCAAGGTCAAGACCGCCTGGCCGCGTCTCGGCGTCAAGGACGCCAAGGTCGACGGCTACATTTCGAAGCTCGACAACTCCTATTCCGCGCTGCGCAGCCGCTACGGCGCCGAGGGCCCGCGCGCCAAACAGGGCAAGGAGCTGACCGCGAAAGAGAAGGCGAACTTCGCCAAGATCAAGGCGCAGCAGGCCGACTACAAGAAGAAGCTCGCCGCCATGCAGGCCAAGGCCAAGCAGAAGGCCGACAAGGGCATGGAAGCCCAGCTCACCCGCCTGATCCAGCAGAGCGACAGGATCTCCGGCGCTCCCGACACGGCCGACGCCTTCCTGACCGCCATGCTGCTCCTCGACTATCAGCAGGGCGAATGGGCGGCCTACTCCTACTACGTCGGCCCGGACTATCGCGCTGACTGGGCCGCGGCGGACACCTGGGTCGAGAGCTCCTACGCGACCTGCGACACGATCTACCAGGAAACTGTCGACAGCTACACGGTCGAGAGCTGGGATGTCACGATGGAGCTCGACGCCGACGTCGACTTCGCGGTCAGCGACATCGCCGACGCCGATCTCTCCGCCGGCGACGCCTATCTCGAATCGAGCTTCACCTACGAAGAGTTGAGCTCCGAGGAGTACTCGACGGAGTACGCCACCGCCGAGACGGAAGACACCGTCTACGACGAAGAGGACGTGAATCTCGACGTGGCGGAAGAGGCCTGGGACGACGAGGGCTTGGACACCGATGCGGCCGACGACATGCTCGATGCCGACGACGCGGAAGAGATGGACGCCGACGATGACGCGGCCGACGATGATGCCGCGGACGACGATGCCGCGGACGACGACGGCGGCGATGATGCCGACGACGACGGCGGGGACGACGCCGACGACGACGGCGGGGACGACGCCGACGACGACGGTGGCGATGATGGCGGCGATGATGGCGGCGACGACGGTGGCGATGATGGTGGCGATGATGGCGGCGAAGAGGGTCTCAGCTGACGCGGCAGGAGCCGCCATACGGTTGCGGTTGACCCCGCTACCGGCAAGAGGGTGACGACCTTCGTTGGGTAAGCGTAGAGTTCCGGGCTGGGACCGGGAATCCTCGATGGGTTCCTGCTCCCAGCCCGTCTTGCTTTGGCCCGCCGACTCTGCCGAGAAGATCGCTCGCAAGGAGAGCGCTGATTACGCAACGTGCGCCGTCCCAGGAGTTGTCGCTTCGAGCGCTGGTCTTTCTGGCGCTGCTCGTGCCGGTGTGGGCACTCGGAATCGTCCGGGGCGAACGCATCACGGGCGCCCTCGCCGCGATGCCGCCGTTTTTCGGCGAGGACCTGGCCCGCTTCGACAGCGTCCGGCCGCGGCTCGCTGCGACCGCCGGCGCCTGGCTGCTGACCGACCGCGCCCCCGGCATGCCGTTCGGCGAGCGCTTTTTCGCCGCTCAATACAGCCTCGCGCCTACGGTCCTCGCACCGGCTTACACGGTCGCGACCGTCGTCGGGCCCGGCTGGACAGGCGAACCCCGCATCGTGCTTTGCGCTTTCGACGACCCCGGCCGCCGGGCCGCCGCCCTGGCGGCGCTCGAGGCTGCGGCGCGCAGCCGCGGAGCGGCCTTTGCCGCGACACCGATCGATGCCGTTCTGACGCTGGTCCGACTTGGCGCGGACTGAACCGGGATGATCGCCCTGCCGCTCGGATGCTGCTTCGCTGCCGTGGCGCTGCTCTACCGCTGGCTGAGAGCGCCCGGATGGAGCCGCGGCGATCGTCTGCGATGGGCCGTCGCCTGGGGCCCCGCGCTGGCCTTCGGTCTGCCGTCGTGCGCGCTCTTTGCGGCGCGCTGGTGCGGGCTCGACGGCGCCCTGCCTTGGAGCCTCTTGACCGGTGGAGCGCTCGCCGCCTGCGAGCTCGCGTTGCGCCGCCGGCGCGCCGCTATTGCGCTGTCGGCCCAGGAGGCGCCGGCAGCGGCAGGCGCGTTTTCGTCGCTGACGGGCGTCCGGGGAGCGGGTCGGACGTTGGCGCTCAGAGGGACGAGCGCCGCACTGCTGGCGATTACATTCATCCTGCTTCTCGGCGCCTTCCGCACCTGGCAGCGCGCGCAGCCTGCGGGAATGTGGGATGCGGTGGCGATCTGGAATTCGAGCGCCCGTTTTCTCTCCCGCGCGGAGGCCGAGCGCCTGCCGGCGCTCTTTGGCGCCCAGAGCGAAGGGCACCCGGGTTACCCCCTGTTCCTGGGCGCAGCGGTGGCTGCGCAATGGGAGTCGATCCGGAACGAGTCGAGTGCCGTGCCGCTGGGGATGAGCTTCTGCCTGACGCTCGGCCTGGCCGCGGCGTTGCACCTCGCGGTCCGGCTCTGCGGCGCGCCGCTACTTGCCGGCCCCGCGGTGATGCTGGTCTTCTCGACACCGATCGTCTGGAAATGGGCGTTCGCGCAGGTCGCCGACCTGCCGCTGGCCTATCTCGCTCTCGCCGGCGCCCTGCCGCTCGTCGCTGTGCTCCAGGACCGCGCACGGTCGGCCCCGCCGGCGGTGCTCTCGGGATTCATCCTCGGCCTCCTGCCCTGGACGAAGGACGAAGGAGCGCTCGTCGCCGCGGCGCTCTTCGGCCTGTTCCTCGGGCTCGCCTGGCTGCACGGCCTGCTGCGCCCGGACCGCCTGCGACAGATCTTGCCGTTTCTGCTGGGAACGCTCCCGGGGGTCGGCGCACTCGTGCTGTTCAAGCTCACCTGGGCCCCTGCCGTGCCGGCGCGGGCGAGCTTCCTGCGCGGCGCGGCCTCGTGGGCTCAACTCGTCGACTTCGACCGCTGGCGCTTCGTGGCAACGGCGACGCTGCACTATCTCGATCCGCGGACCGGAGACGCGCTATGGGGGTTCGCCTGGCCGCTGCTCGGCCTCGGCCTGCTGTTCTGGGGTGGCCGGCTGGGTTGGAGAGCGGCTCCCGGCGCTGTGCTCTTGGCCGGTGCCGCGGCGATGATCTATCTCGCCTACGTTCTCGCCTTCGTCCTCAGCCCCTACGACCTGGCATGGCACGTCGGCTCGTCGCTCGATCGCCTTCTGTTGCACGTGCTGCCGCTCGTCGCGGCGGCGGTCTTCGGACTCGCCGGCACCGACACTTCGGGTGAGCACCGCGTGCCGCCGGCAAACTAACCGAAAGATCGCGCGGCGTGCGTCGCGGCGAAATCAGGCTCCAGGGGGCGCGCTGGCGGTGCGCGACAGGTCGTCGCGCAGGCCGTCGGCATGCGCGTTCTGCACACTCCTGCGCACGAGAATGTCGGCGGGGGTGACGTCCGAGCCGTAATAGGCGGCGTTGCGTTCGGTCGCCGGACGGATGACGGTGCCGTCGAGCGTCGCGCCGGCGTAGAGACCTTTGGAGCGCACGAAGGTCAGGATCTCCGCCGTGACGTTCTCTCCGGTGCCGGCGCCAACCGGGCCGGCGGCGACGGCGGCTTCGGCACCGAGCTGCAGCTTCGGGCTGAGGAACGAATCGAGCGCGGCCTGCGACTGGAGCAGGAGGACGACCTCCGAGCGCTCGCCGCCCACCTGGAGTCCGACCGAGGCGCCGCCGAGGTTGTAGAAGACCGGCTGGCCCCACTCTCCGGTAGCGGAGTCCCGCGCCAGCAGGACGCCGACGCCGCCGGAGCCGCCGAAGATCAGTCCGGCGCGAATCCGTTTCGGCACGATGAGCACCGCCACGGCCCCGCCGACGTGGTCACGAAACCAGGCCATCTCGGGGTCCGCCTGAAAGCGCCCGAGGGTGCGTCGCGCCGCCTGGACCCCGGCTTCGGCCTCGCGTACCGGTTCGGCAGCGGAGGCGGCGACCGGCAGGGTGAGCGCCGCCAGCAGGGCGGTGGCGAACATCCGACGAGCGGACCGACGGTGGCGAGTCAGCATTCTGGACACTCCTTCTCCCCGAACGATCGCGACATGCGATCTCGCCGGGCTCTCTCCAGTGTACGCAGCGGCGGCCCGGAACGTCTGCGACCTGTTCCATTCCGGCGCTGCCCGGGCTGCCTTGGTAGGATGCCGGCGGATCATGCACATCGTTCTGCTGGGACCCGACCTGTTCGCTGCCTTTCACGATTTCGCCCGGGCGGCGAAGGATCTCGGTGCGCGGGTATCGGGGATCGGCTCGACGCCGCAGTCGCGCCTGCGCGTCGGACTGAAGCGCCCGCTCGACGCCTGGGAGCAGGTGCGCAATCCGTTCGATCCGCGCGAGGTCGCGCAGGCGGTTCGACGGCTCGCCAGGACCGCTCCGGTCGATCGCCTGGAGACGATCGAGGAGCGGTTGATCGAGAGCGCCGCCGGCGCGCGCGAGGAGCTCGGCCTGCCCGGGCTCTCGCTGCGCTCGGCGCGCCTGTGTCGCGACAAGCCGGCGATGAAGGAGGCTCTGCGCGAGGCGAAGATTCCGTGCGCCGAGTCGGCGGCGGTCTCCAGCCGGGGAGCGCTGCGCGAGTTCGCCGAGCGCCACGGCTTTCCGCTGATCCTCAAACCGATCGCCGGCCTCGGCTCGCAGAAGACGTTCCGCGTCGATACAGTGGCCGAGCTCGAGCGCGCGGCGCGGGCGCTGGGCGTCGATCGCGGCGAGGCGGCGGCGGTCGAGGAGTTCGTCGAAGGACACGAGGGTTTCTACGACACGCTGTCGATCGACGGCGAGCCCGGGCTCGAATTCATCTCGCACTACTACCCGAGCGTCCTCGAGGCGCTCGGCAACCGCGCCATCGCGCCGCAGATTGCGGCGACGAACCGGATTGGGGCGGAGAGCTACAACGAGCTGCGCGACCTCGGCCGCAAGGTGATCCGGACACTCGGCATCGGCACCTCCGCCACGCACATGGAGTGGTTTTTCGGCCCCAAGGGGCTGAAGATCTCGGAGATCGGCGCCCGCCCGCCGGGAGAGCGGATCTGGGATCTCTACTGCGTCGGCAACGATCTCGATCTCTACGCCTCCTGGGCGAGCGCCATCCTGCGCGGACGCATCGAGGCGACGCCCTCGCGGCGCCTGGCGACCGGCTCGGTGCAGGTGCGGCCGGAGCGCGACGGGCGGATCGCGCGCTACGAGAACCTCGACGAAGTTCTGCAGCGCATCCGTCCGTATGTGTTCGCCAAGGAGGTGCCGGCGATCGGCCGCGAAACCGTGGCGATCGAGAAGGGCTATCTCGCGAACGCCTGGTTCCGCCTGCGGCACCCCGACTACGACGAGCTCTGCGGGCTCATGAACTGGATCGGCCGGACGCTCAAGGTTCGAGTTCGCTAGTCGCCGCAGGCCGCAGCAGCTCGCGGAAGGTGCTGCCGTAGATCTCCCAGACGGTGATGAAGAGGGCTGCCACCACCGGGCCGAGGATCAGGCCGGCGGCCCCGAAGAGCGTCAGTCCGCCGAGCGTTCCGACGAGAATGAGCAGGTCGGGCATCTGCGTGTCGCCGCCGACCAGTCGCGGGCGCAGGAGGTTGTCGATCGTCCCGACGACGCCGCCGCACCAGATCGCGATTCCAACGGCCGCCCCAGTCCGGTCGACGACCAGGAGATAGACCGTCGCCGGTATCCAGACCAGTGCGGCGCCGATCCCCGGCAGCACCGAGAGGATGAACATCAGCACGGCCCAGAAGGCGGCGCCTTCGATACCCGCCGCCCAGAGCGCCGCGCCACCGAGCGCGCCCTGGACCAGCCCGATGACCAGCGTACCCTTGATCGTCGCGCGAGACACCGAGAGGAAGCGGTCGGCGAGGCGGTCCTTGTCCGCCGGTGGCAGCGGCAGGTACGAGAGGATCTTCGCCAGGGTTTCGGAACCGCTGATGAAGAAGAAGAACATGGAGTAGAGCAGGATGAAGAAGCTGAGCAGGAAGTGCGCCGTTCCGCCGGTGAGCGTCGACAGGCTATTGAAGAAGATCGTCCCGGCGCGCTCGGCGAGCTTGCCGAGCGACGACAAGATCGTCTCCCGGTAGGGCTCGACGTGCGACAGAAACGGCAGGCGCTCGATCAGCCGCTGCTCGAGACCCGACGGCTGGGCGAGGTTCTTCTGCACCCAGGGTACGGCCACCTGGGCGATTTCGAAGGCGTTGGCGGCGACCAGACCGAGGAACGCAGCCAGCGGCATGCCGATGGCAAGCAGCAGGACGAGGAGGGTCGAGATCGAAGCCAGCGTCCTCCGCCGCGGCATCCGGCGGAGAATCCAGGAGTACACCGGGTGCGCCAGGCCGCTGAAGACCGCGCCGAGGACGAGCGCGATCATCATGCCGCGGATCATGTAGAGGAAGACCCCGGTCACGAGAAGGGCGAGAATGAGGAGAAACCGGCGGCGGAACGCTTCCTGTTCGCTGATCATGGCGCCGATCCTAGCGTGCTGCGGTCGCCAGCCGGAGGCGTCTCCCGTCGCTGGCCGGCGGACTAGAATGGCGCCATGCCGAGATTGACGAAGATCTACACCCGCACCGGAGATGACGGCTCGACCGCCCTCGGCTTCGGGGCGCGCACGCCCAAGGACGCTCTGCGCGTCGAGTGCTACGGCACCGTCGACGAGCTCAACTCCCAGCTCGGCACGGCGCTCTGCCAGGCGCTGCCCGAGGACCTCGCCGGCCCCCTCGGCCGAATCCAGAACGATCTCTTCCATCTCGGCGCCGACCTCTGCGTCACGGAGGCGGAGAAGGCGCAGCGCCCCTTGCCGCGTATCGAAGCCCGTCACGTCGCCTGGATCGAGGGGGAGATCGACGCCTGGAACGAACGCCTGCCGTCGCTCGAGAACTTCATTCTTCCCGGCGGCAGTCCTGCGGCAGCGCATCTGCACGTTGCCCGGACGGTTTGCCGGCGGGCGGAACGCGCTCTGGTCACGTTGGCACGTGAGGAAGCGGTCGGAGAATTCGCCCTGCCTTACCTCAATCGCCTCTCCGACCTGCTGTTCGTCTACGCCCGAGCCGCGAACCTGCTCCTCGGCGCTCCGGACCGGCTCTGGGACTCGCGCGCCTGAGGCCGGGGCGGCCTGCCGGGGGAAGTCTCAGGCGGGGCAGTTGCGGTCGCGCCGCCGTTCGAGATCCTCGACCACGGCGCGCTTGAAACCGATCGGCCCGTCGGCCTCCCGCATACGGGCGGCGCGGTAGGTGGCAATGTCGATCAGCTCGAAGTTCATGCGGATTCTGCGAAACGGTCGCGGCAGGCTCTCGCCGGGCGCCTGGACATGGTGCAGGCCGCCGCTGTAGGCGATCAACATGGGACCCTCGGGAATGGCCTCCAAGATGTCGGCGATGCCGCCGCGCACCGTCATCGGCTGACCCTTCGAGTCCAGTCCGTTCGACCGCTTCATCCTCCCCTCCGGGAGAATGACCACCATCGAATCCGGATCGATGTGCGCGAGCACTTCGCGCCAGGTGTGGTCGCGTTCGCGCGAGATCGAAACGACGTGAGCGCCGACGAGCTTGAAGAACTGGCCGACGATCGGCCGACTGGTCGTCTTCTCCGCCGCCGGCACGACTCCGTGGCAGGCGACCCGCCAGAGGAATCGGGGCGGCGCCATGGCGATGAAGAGCCACTCGAAGAGACTCGTGTGATTGAGAAAGCAGAGCACCCGAATGCCGTGCCAGGGATCTCCCGGCGGCACTCCTCCGATCCACGCCATGTCGCGAGACCAGAAGGCCTTGGAGATGAGCCGGGCCGTACTGAGGACCAGGAAGACGAGATACTTGCGCACGGCCAGGGTAGGCGAGGGTGAAGCTTCTAGAGGACGGTCTCGCGGACGACTTCCTCGACCGTCGTCACGCCTTCCCGGATCTTCTGCAGGCCCGAACCGCGCAGCGAAAGCATGCCCGTCTCGATCGCCTTGGTGCGCAACTCGACGGAGCTCGCCCCGGAGAGGATCAGCTCGCGGATCTCGTCGCCGACCTCCATCACTTCGTAGAGGCCGACGCGGCCCTTGTAGCCGGTGTTGGAGCAGCGATCGCAGCCCCGGCCCTTGAAGAGCCGGATGGACTTGGCGTCCTTCTCCGAGAAGCCGGCGTTGATCAAGGCGCCGAGTGGAGCCTCGGTCGGCTCCTTGCAGGAGCTGCAGACGCGCCGGACGAGGCGCTGCGCGACGATCATGTGCACGGAGGTGGCGACGAGGAACGGCTCGATGCCCATGTTCATCAGGCGGTTGATCGAGGAGGGCGCGTCGTTCGTGTGCAGCGTCGAGAGCACGAGGTGTCCGGTCATCGCGGCCTTGATGGCCACCTCGGCGGTTTCGAAGTCGCGGATCTCTCCCACCAGGATGATGTTCGGGTCCTGGCGCAGGAAGGAGCGCAGGGCCGCGGCGAAGTTCAACCCGATCTGCTCCTTCATCTGCACCTGGTTGATGCCCGGGAGGTTGAACTCGACCGGATCCTCGGCGGTGATGATGTTGACCTCGGCGGTGTTGATCCGCTGCAACGCCGAATAGAGCGTGTTCGTCTTGCCGGATCCGGTCGGTCCGGTGACCAGGACCATGCCATAGGGTTTGAGAATCGCCTGTTCGAACTTGCGCAGCGACTCGGCCTCGAAGCCCAACCTGGTCATGTCGAGCATCAGGTTGTCCTTGTCGAGGAGCCGCATGACGATCTTCTCGCCGTAGATCGTCGGCAGGACCGAAACGCGGAAGTCGAGATCCTTGACGCGATCCTGGATCTTGGTCTTGATCTTGATGCGACCGTCCTGCGGCAGGCGCTTCTCGGCGATGTCGAGCTTGGCCAGGATCTTGATGCGGCTGGTGATCGCCTCGCGCAGGCGCAGCGGCGGGTGCATCATCTCGTACAGGATGCCGTCGATCCGGTAGCGGACCCGGTAGTCCTTCTCGTACGGCTCGATGTGGATGTCCGAGGCGCCCTTCTTGATCGCGTCGGTCAGGATGATGTTCACCAAGCGGACGACCGGAGCCTCTTCGGACTCCTTCTCGAGCATCTCGAGGTCGAGATCCTGGTCGTCCTCCAGCACCTCGAGCGAGGAGTCGGTGGAGGTGTCGGTGAGATCCTCCATCACCTTCTTGAGCTCGATGGCGTGCGTCGAGCCGTAGTACTTGTCGATCGAGATACGCAGCGCCGATTCCGAGGCGACGACGGGATCGACGTTGTAGCCGGTCATGAACTTGATGTCGTCCATGGCGAAGACGTTCGTCGGGTCGATCATCGCCAGGGTGACTTTGGCGCCGACCTTGGCGATCGGCAGGATGGTGTACTTGCGCGCGACGTCGGCCGGGATCACCTTGATCACCGATTCGTCGATCTCGACCCGCGACAGATCGATCGCCGGGACGCCGAAGTGCTTCGAGAGGAACTCGACGAGGTCCTTCTCCGACATGGCGCCGATCTTGACCAGCGCCGAGCCGATGCGCCCGCCTTTGTCCTTCTGCAGGGCGAGCCCTTCCTTCAGCTGTTCCGGGCTGATCTTGCCCGACTTGAGAAGGGCGTCTCCCAGGCGATTGCTCATCTCTTCATGGGCCTTTCATGGCTCGCTGCGAGCCGCATCCATCCGGCGAGGGCAGTGCCCAGGGGCGCTTGCTCGAATCTCTTCCCAGTGTAGCAGCGCTCGGAAAAAAGGGTCAATAAACCGCCGTTTTCGCGTCGGCCAATGGCAGGGCCCTCACCTTCTGGATGAGGTCGCTGGTGGCGTGGTCCTTCGGATCTCCCACCAGAGCCGTGCGGCCGCCATAGGCTGCCACGACGGCGAACTCGGGCACGCGCTCGGGCGTTCCGTAGTCGGTGCCCTTGCAGTGCACATCGGGCCGGATCGCCGTGAGAAGGGACGCCGGGCTGTCGCCCGTGAAGACGACGACGAAGTCGACCGGTGCGAGTGCGGCGAGGAGCTCGGCGCGCTCGGCGGCTGGAACCACCGGCCGCCCCGGCCCCTTGAGGCTGCGCACCGAGGCGTCGTCGTTGATCGCCACGATGAGGAAGTCGGCCTCGGCGCGGGCTGCCTGCAGGTAGCGCAGGTGGCCGACGTGCAGCAGGTCGAAATGGCCGTTGGCGAAGGCGAGAGTGTGTCCCTCAGCCTGCAGCCGCCGGGCCTCGGCGGCGAGCTCCGCAGCCGTCAGGATGCGGCCCACGTCATCTCCAGGCGCGGTCGAGGGTCGGAGGAGATGGCGGTCTGCAACTCCTCGCTCGAGACCGTCGCCGTTCCCATCTTCATCACCACGACACCGCCGGCATAGTTGGCGAGCACCATCGCCTCGAGTGGGGTGCCGCCCGCCGCCAGAGCCAGAGCGAAGGTGCCGATGACGGTGTCGCCCGCGCCAGTCACGTCCGCCACCTGAGCCGTGCCGTGGACCGGCACGCGCGCGACGCCGTCGCGCAGGAAGAGCGACATTCCCCGGCTGCCGCGGGTGATCAGCAGGAAACGCGCTCCCAGCCGCTCCCGGAGCTCGCCGCCGGCGCCGGCGTCGCTGCCGGCGGAGTCGTCGAGGGCTCGTCCGAGCAGCGTCTCGGCTTCCTCCTCGTTGGGCGTCGCGCCGTCGAGCCCGGCGAAGTCGCCGAGACGGAAGCGGCTGTCGACGATGATCGCTCCCTGCTCGCCGACCGCCTGGCGGATCTCCGGCAGGAGCTCTGGAACGACCGAGCCGTAGCCGTAGTCCGAGAGGATCGCCGCCCGCGCGCCGCCGAGGCGGCCGATGGCGGCGCGCAAGGCCGCGACCTCCGCCGCCTCGAGCACGAACTCCTGCTCGCGGTCGACGCGCACGACCTGTTGTTTGATGCCGGTCGGAAAGCCGGCGAGGATGCGGGTCTTGGTCGGCGTCCTGTAGCCCGCGCGCACGAGGATGGCGTCGGTCGGGATCCCCCGCGCCGCGAGAGCCGCGAGCAGCTCGCGTCCGCTGTCGTCATCGCCGACCAGGCCGAGCGGCAATGGGCGTCCACCGAGCGCCATGACGTTGGCGACCGCGTTGGCGCCGCCGCCCGGGGCGATGCTCTCGCCGGCGTAGCGCAGGATGAGCACCGGCGCTTCCCGCGAGATCCGTTTCGGCGTGCCGGAGAGGAAGCGGTCGACGACGAGGTCCACCAGCATCAGGACTGGTTGACCGCGCATCGCCTCCACCAGACTGTGCAGGCGGGCTTCCGCGACGGAAATGGAATCGGGCGCAGGCATGACTCGCTGGGCCGGCATTCTCTCATTGTCGGCGGGTTCGGTGGGTGGCGGAGGCCGGGAGGTCGGGTCGACTGCGGGGTGAGATCTCGCCGGACTGGCACCGTTCGTGCTTCGATGTTCTTTCGGGCAGATGGTGGATAATCCGATCAGAGAAATGCAAACCGACCTTCAGACGACGGGCGTAGACCGGACGGCGGACGACCGCGCCGCCTTCGAAGCGGCGGCGATGCCGCACCTCGACGCGCTCTACAACACCGCCTACCGGATGGCACGCAACGCCGAGGACGCCGAAGACCTGGTGCAGGAGACGTTTCTCAAGGGCTACCGCAGCTATGCCCAGTTCACCCCCGGCACCAACCTGAAGGCCTGGCTGTTCAAGATTCTCAAGAACACCTTCATCAACGAATACCGCCGCAAGCAGGCGGCGCCGAAGAAGAGTGACTTCGCCGAGATCGAGGAGGCTTTCGAAAGTCAGCTCGCGCCGGAGGCGGCGGGTCAGATGAAGAATCCGGAAGAGGAGGCGCTGGCCAACGCCTTCGACGAGGACGTCCAGTTGGCGCTGGATCGGCTGCCGGCGGACTACCGCATGGCGGTTCTGCTGGCGGACATCGAAGGCTTTTCCTATCGCGAGATCGCCGAGATCCTCGAGATCCCCGTCGGCACGGTCATGAGTCGGCTCTACCGCGGACGCAAGCTCCTCGAAGAGGCGATGCTGCGCTATGCCCGCCAGCACGGCTATTTGCGCTCGGGCTCGGCGCCGGCCCGGCGGCGCGGCGTCGATGGCGCGTCAGACGCTGTCGCCGCGGGGGACTAGCTGCGTGCGGATGTGGAATTTCATGCCTCGGCGAAGCGTTTTGACGGGAGTGCACTCGGCCCGGTGGCCAGGGGGCCGTTGCCCAGGGGACTCAGCGGATGGCCTGTAAGCGGGTACGCAGGGAGGTTTTCTTGTGGGTGGATCGCGACCGCGAGCAGCTGCCGCGCGAATCCATGGAACGCCACCTCGAAGATTGTCCGTACTGTCGCGAGCGCGCCATGCGCATCGAAGAGGTCATCGTGATGGTCCGCACCCGGTGCTACCGGCGCGCGGCGCCGACCGAACTGCAGCAGAGAATCCGGGCATTGCTCGGGCTGGAGTGATTGTCATGCAATGGCGTCGAGTCTCGTTGCGCGAGACCCATGGAAGAGTCTGGCCGGCGATCGCCTGCGCGCTGGCGCTCATCGTCGGGTCGTCCCTGTGTGGGGCCCCGGCCGAAGCGCAGCCGGGTGGCAGTCTGCCCGGACTGGCCGGCGGCCAGCTCTCTTCTGCAGATCTTGCGCAGGGGACCCATATCATCGTCGTCTGGGCCTCCTGGTCGCCGCGCTGCCGCGACATATCGCCGCGCGTCAACGATCTGGTGCAGAAGCTCTCGGGCCAGGGCCGGGTGGTCACCGTCAACTTCCAGGAGGAGGCGGCGGCGATCGATGATTTTGTGCGCCAGCACCCGCTGAACGCGCCGATCTTCCTCGATCGGGACGGCGAGTTCTCGAAAGGTCACGCGGTCACGACCCTGCCGGGGCTGATCGTCGTGCGCCAGGGCGAGGTGCTCTACCAGGGCCGCCTCGCGGCGGAGGCCGATTCGCAGGTTCGGGACCTCCTGCGCTAGGCCGGGGTACCTCTCCGCCCGGCCCCTGCAGTCCATTTCACAGTCTCTGAAGGGCCGGGTGTTATGCTTCCCGGCCCGGGAACCTCCCGGCGAATCGACTCATCGCAGCCGGAGAGGGCCCACTGGATGAAAGCGTGGAGCAGGGAGAGGGTGCTGCGGTTTCTGCGCGTCGCCCTGCCCGTGTCGGCCGCGGTCGTCGTCGCCCCGCTCGCGCTCACCTCCTGGATCGAAGGTCCTCCCACCCGGGCGCTGGATCGCGAGTCGCTGGCGCCCGTGGCTCCGGCGGCGGCGCCGCCAGCCGTTCCCGGCAATGGCGCCAGCCTCGAGCCGGATCGGGTGCGGACCCTGCGCTCCGGAGACACTCTCGGCAAGGCCTTGCGAGATCTCGGCTTCGCCGGTGACGAGGCGGAGCGCGCGGCTTCCGCCGCCAGCCGCTATGTGAATCCCCGACAGCTTCGGCCAGGAATGCGCGTCGCGGCCTATCTCGAGGGGGCTGCACCGGGTCGCTTCGAGCTCGCGGTGGCCGGCCAAGGGGAGCTCTCGGTCGAGCGCGGTGGCGGGGAGTGGCTGCCCTCCTGGCGCCCCTATCGCCGCGAGCTCAAGACGCGCGCCATCCACGGCCGCCTCGCGGGCTCGCTCGAGGGTTCGGTCGCGGCGGCGGGCGCGGATCCCGAGTTGGCCTACGCCATGGCCGATGTGCTGCAGTGGGATATCGACTTCAACCGCGACCTGCAGCCGGGCGATCGCTTCGACGTTCTTTTCGAGGAGGTCTACCTCGAAGGTCGGTACTTCGAGGTCGAACGTGTGCTGGCGCTTGCCTATGCGCAGGCGAACCGCAAGCTCGAGGTCTACCGCTACGGCAGCGCCGGCGCCTTTTACGATGCCTCTGGCCGGCCGAGTGAGAAGATGTTTCTGCGCGCCCCGCTGCCCTATTCGCGCGTGACCTCGAGTTTCTCGGCGCATCGCTTTCATCCGGTGCTCAAGGTTTCGCGTCCCCACTACGGCGTCGACTACGGTGCGCCGGTGGGAACCCCGGTTCGCGTCACGGCTGCCGGCACCGTCCTCTCGGCCGGCTGGGACGGCGGCGGCGGCAAGGCTGTCAAGGTCCGGCATCCCAACGGCTTCCTCACCGGTTATCTGCACCTCTCGCGATTCGCCGAAGGCATTCGGCCGGGTGCGCGAGTGCGTCAGGGCGAGCTGATCGGCTACGTCGGCCAGACGGGCCTGGCGACCGGTCCGCACCTCGACTATCGGGTACAGCGGGACGGAACGTGGATCGACCCGCTTTCGCTCACGAGCGTCCCCTCTCCGCCGCTCGACCGCGCTCAGCTCGCCGACTTCGAGCGCGTACGGGACCTTCTGCGCCCGGTGCTCGCCGGCTCGGCCGATCCGGCTGCGCTACGCAGCGCCTCGTTCCAGATGGCTTCCGCTGCGCCGGGGGTGCAGGAGCCGCGGCGGAGCGGCAACGACGCGGTCGGCGCTCTCGCGACGAGGAAGTAAGCCGTGGTCCGGGTTCGCACCTGGTGCCGCGCGGACTTGGGCGGCGGCACTCTCGACATCTGGCCCCTGGGGCTCCTTCATCCCGGCGCATGCACGGTCAACGTCGCCCTCGACCTCGCAGTCGAGGTACGGCTGGACTCGCGGCGGCAGGGCTTCGTCGTCACGCAGAACGGGGAGCGGCTGGAGGTGGCGCGGCTCGACGAGCTCGCCGCTGCCCCTGGAGGAGCTCTGGTCGGCGCAGTAGCTCTCGCCGAAGGTTTGTCACCGTTCGCGATCGACATCGCCAGCGCCTCGCCGCGCGGCGGCGGACTGGGGGCGAGCTCCGCTCTCGCGGTCGCGCTGCTGGCGGCCGCGGAGATGCACCTGCACGGCGCTCCGACGCGGACGGTCGGCGAGCGCGCGGCGGTCGCGCGGGATCTCGAAGCTCGCCTGATGGGCT
>JBGARM010000220.1:0-2168 GCA_044230215.1 Thermoanaerobaculia bacterium
TGATTGAAGCCGAAGAGGGCCGCCGGCGTGAAGCCGGCGGGACGAAACTGGCTGAACTGCAGGACATGCGTCGTCTCGGCCGCGAAGAAGACGAAGACCAGGGCGAGGTTCCACAGATAGAGCTGCGCCCCTCGGCGCGCGAGGGCCTGGCCGGCGGCAGCGAGGCCGGAGATCTCCGCCCGCCGGCCGAAGACGATGCCGGTGGTCGCTCCCGAGATGAGAAAGAAGCCCTCGGCCGCCGAAACGAAGCCGAAGAACATCTGCAGGTCGACCGGCTGCGGCCAGAGGTGGGAGAGCACCATCTTGAGCAGGCAGAAGCCGCGCAGGAGATCGAGCCTCTCGTCGCGCCCTGCGCCGGGTTGCGCGTTCGCGGCATAGGACCAGCTCTCCGGCAGCTGCACGCGGGAGCGTCCGGTCCGTTCTAGGAACCGGTGAGCGGCGGCAGACGGAAGACGCCGCTCTCGCCGGCGACGATGCCCTGCTCGAGCGCGCGGCGGCCGATATCCTTGCGCAGGATCTTCGACGGCCAGCGGATCTCGTAAGCGGCAGCGTAGGCGCTCTTGAGCGCCTCTGCGAGCGTCGCGCCGGTCGCGCCGACCGAAAGGACGCGCCCGCCGGCGGCGACCAGCACGCCATCGACGAGTGCCGTTCCGGAGTGGAAGATCTCGACGTTGGGCAGCGCCGCGGCACTTTCGATGCCGGTGATCGGCTCCCCCTGCACGGGCTTTTCCGGGTAGCCGGCGCTCGCCAGGACGATGACCGCCGCTGCCTCCTTGCGGAAATGCAGCCGGGCGACGCCGAAGTTGCCTGCCGCACCGGCGGCCAGAATCGGCAACAGATCATCCTCGAGGCGAAGGAAGAGGGCCTGGGCCTCCGGATCGCCGAACCGGGCGTTGAACTCGAGAACCTTGGGGCCATCGTCGGTCAACATCAGCCCGGCGTAGAGCACGCCGACGAACGGCCGTCCCTCGGAGGCGATGCCGCGGATCGTCCGGTGCATCACATCCTCCAGCACCTTGGCGGCGACGTCGGACGACATCAGGCCGGAGGGGCTGAAGGCGCCCATGCCGCCGGTATTCGGGCCGCGGTCGCCGTCGAGCAGCCGCTTGTGGTCCCGCGCGGTGGCGAAGGGAAGGATGCGCTCGCCGTCCGACAGGGCGATGAACGACACCTCCTCGCCGTCCAGAAACTCCTCGACCACGACGCGATCCGCGGCCGCCGCGAAGCGCCGCTCGTCGAACAGGGTGACTAAAGCCGCTTCGAGCTCGGCGGCGTCGAGCGCCACGATCACGCCTTTGCCCGCCGCCAGACCGTCGGCCTTGAGGACGACCGGGAAGCCGAATCGCGCCGCCGCCGCCGCCGCATGCGCGCGATCGTGGGCGATCTCGAAGTCGGCGCTGGGGATGCCGTGGCGGCGCAGAAACTCCTTGGCGAAGACCTTCGAGCCCTCGAGCTCGGCGGCATGGCGCTTGGGACCGAAGATGCGCAGTCCGCGGGACTGGAACTCATCGACGATGCCCAGGGTGAGCGGCAGCTCGGGGCCGACGATGGTGAGGTCGATGCCGGCCTCCTGGGCGAAATCGGCCAGCGAATGGATCTCCTCGGCGGCGATCGGGACGCAGTCGGCAACCGCCGCGATACCGGGATTGCCCGGCGCACAATAGAGCTCGGTAAGCTCCGGGCTCTGCCGCAGCTTCCAGCACAGTGCATGCTCGCGGCCACCGCCGCCTACCACGAGTACTTTCACTGGGAGCTCCTTTCGAGCAGTTCCGGGTGACGGGCGGGCGGACGGTCGGCCGCCTCGCGTTCACCGAGCGCGGCCGCGGCGGCAACGGTCATGACATCGACCACGTCGGCCACCGAACAGCCCCGGGAGAGATCGTGCACCGGACGGGCAAGCCCCTGCAGAAGCGGCCCGAGGGCGCGCGCCCCGGCGAGCCGCTCGGTGAGCTTGTAGCCGATGTTGCCGGCGTCGAGGTCGGGGAAGACGAGCACATTGGCCCGCCCCGCGATCACCGACCCGCGCGCCTTGGCGGCCGCCACCTCGGGCACCAGGGCGGCGTCGGCCTGCAGGTCGCCGTCGGCGGGGACGCCGGGGGCCAGTTCGTGGAACCGCGCCACCGCCTCCCGCACCAGGTTCACCGAGCGGCCGTCGGCGCTGCCGTGGG
>JBGARM010000220.1:2178-5546 GCA_044230215.1 Thermoanaerobaculia bacterium
AAGACGAGCACATTCGCGCGCCCGCCGAGGCTCGCGGACGCCGCGCCGCGCGACTTTCTCGCCGCCACCTCCGGCACCAGGGCGGCGTCCGCCTGGAGCTCGCCCTCGAAGGCAAAGTCGACCCTGCGGCGACCGAGAAGCGCAGCTGCCGCCGCGACCTTCTCGACCCGCGGGTGGCGGGCGCTGCCGTGAGACGAGAAGGAAAGCAGGGCGACGCGCGGCTCCTCGGCGAGGAGCAGGCGGCAGCTCGCCGCGGCGGCCATGGCGATATCGGCGAGCTCCTCGGCGCTGGGATCGGGCACCACGGCGCAGTCGGAATAGATCAACGATCGTCCGTCGGGCAGAGTCATCAGAAAGCAGGAGGAAACCCGCGCCATTCCCGCTCGGGGTCCGATGGCGGCCAGCGCGGCGCGCAGGGTGTCGGCCGTCGTCGCCTCGGCGCCCATGACCGCGCCGTCCGCGGCGCCGCAGGCGACGAGGGCGCAGGCAAGGTGCAGGCGGTCGGCGAGCCGGCGCTCGACCTCCTCTGTGGCGAGCCCGCGCGCCGCGAGTCGCGTCGCGAGGTGGTCGCGCGCCGCAGTCAGAGCGTCAGCCGGCGTCGTCTCGAGCCAGACCGGCTCGCAGAGCCCGCGAAGACGGCACTCGTCCGCGGCGCTCCGGATGCGCGGATCCCCGGCCTCGGGCAGCACGACGCGCGCGCCGCGTCCGCGCACTTCGTCGCGCAGCCGAACGAGCGGATCGCTCAAGGGATCCTGCCGCTCACGACGGCGCGCTCGCCGCGTCACCCGGCGCCGCGAGGCGCAGGATGGCCGCTTCGACCTCGTCGACGACATAGTCCGGCGTCGACGCGCCGGCGGTGATGCCGACCGCCTCGACACCCGCGAACCACGCCGGATCGATGTCCTCGGCCCCCTGGATCAGATGGGAGGGCTTCGAGCGCGCGCAGATCTCCCAGAGATGCCGGGTGTTGGCGCTGCGCTTGCCGCCGATCACCAGGATCAGGCCGATCTCGGGATCGCGTCCGAGCTCGTGCGCGGCCTCCTGATTTTCCTTGGTGGCGTAGCAGATGGTGTCGGCCCGCGTCGCCGGCACCTGACCTTCGATATAGCGCGCGAGATCCTCGAAATCGTCGGCGTTCAGCGTCGTCTGGTAGAAGATCTTCACCCTGGCGTAGCGCGACCAGTCGATCGCGCGCGCCTCCTCGACGGTCATCAGGACGTGAAAGCGCTGCGGATCGAGATCGCGGGTGTAGCCGGCCACCTCGCGATGGTGCGGGTCGCCGATGAAGACCAGATGGGCGCCGTCGGCGAGCGCGACGCTCGCTTCGTCGTGGATGTCGTAGACGAACGGGCAGGTGGTGTCGAGAATCTTGAGCCCGCGGGCCTGGGCACGCGCGTGGTAGGACGGCGGCACACCGTGGGCCGAAAAGACGATCGCCCCCGCCTCGGCCTCCTCGAAATGCTGGACGGTGCCGACGCCCAACTGCGCCATCTCGTCCACGACGCGCTCGTTGTGAACCACCTGGCCGAGAATCGAGCCGCGGTTGCCCTCGCGGGCGAACTTCTTGACCTTTTTGTCGGCGATCCGCACGCCGGCGCAGAATCCATACTTCGCGGCGCGTCGGATCTTCATCGAGGAATACAGTTTAGCAAAGGCTGCCCTCGATCCGGTGCCGGCCGGAGGGGGCGCTGGACGTTCCGGCGAGGCTCCGGCGCGCTAGCCGAGGAGCCGCTGCAACCTGCCCCGCCAGCCGTCGAAGCGGACCTTGCCGTCGAGCCGGAAAAGCGTCCAGCAGGGGTCGCCGTCGAGGGTGTCGGGACCGTGCACCGAGCCAGGCTCGTAGCTCTGGTAGTCGCCGGCGACGAACTCGCCGCGCTCGTCGGTATAACCGCCGGCGAGGACGGTGACCTGTTCGAAACCGAGATGCTCGTGGCGAGGAAAACGGCGTCCGCCGGGCATCTCGCCCAGGCAGAGGAGAGACTTCGACAGCGCGTCCTCGAGCAACACCGTGACCCGGCCGCCGTTCAGGCCGAGCGACCACCAGCGCGGCCGGCGGGCCCCGGCGAGCTCCTGGCGGAGGCTTGCCGGCAGCGGCAGCTGGGGGGCGAACGGGTCGGCCGGAAGCGCCGCCGCCACCCGGCGCTCGAGACTCGCCCAGAGCTCGCTCGACGGCGCTTCGCAGGGCAGCTGCTCGAGCCACCAGCCACCGGGAGTGGCCAGTTCGCCGACCCGCTGCCGGCAGGTGGCGCAATGTTCGAGGTGAGCCTCGAGAACCAGTCTGTGGGGACGATCCAGCTGACTGGCGGCGAGGTCCAGCAGCAGTTCGTCCTGGGGATGGGCCATGTCTCTCATACTCGATGTCCTAAAGGCTCGATGAGCCGGTCTCCGCGAGCACACCCCGCATCAGGGCGAGGCCGGCACGGATTCTGGATTTCAGCGTCCCGACCGGCAGCTTGAGGCGTTCGGCGGTCTCTTCGTAGGTCAGGCCGCCGAAGTAGGCGAGCTCGAGCGCCTGGCGCTGCTCGGCTTTGAGATTGGCCATCGCCTTGCGCAGGCTGATCGAGACCACCCGGCTCTCGGCCTCCGGCCGCTCGGAGAGGGCGGCCAGCGTCTCCTCGCTGCTCTGGTCCGAGCCGGTCGGGAGCTTGCGCCAGAGGTCCACCACCTTGTTGCGGGTCATGGTGTAGAGCCAGCCGGCGACGTCGCCGCGCTCCGGCCGGTAGGTTCCGGCCTTCCGCCAGACCGCCAGAAACACCTCCTGAACGACATCCTCGGAGGCGTCGCGGCTGCGGCCGAGCGACCGCACGTAGGCGAGCACCTGCGGCGCGTGCCGGTCGTAGAACAGCCGGAACGCCTCGCGGTCGGCGGCCGCCACACGCTCAAGCAGCTCAAGATCGGAGGGCTGAAGGTTCATCCGTTGAGGGCGTCTCGCGTCTAACCGGCGCTCCGCCGCAACGGGTACCGGCGGGGCAATTTCCAACGTCAGGCGCATCCTCTCACGATCTCCCGGTAACCCACTCTGGCTGGAGATACGCCAGGCGACCGGAAAGCGGATGAAGTCGCGCAGGCGGCCGTCAGGCCGGACCGACCGCCTCCTCGTAGCGCCGCCCCACCGCCTGCCAGTCGACGACGGTCAGAAAGGCCTGAATGTAGTCGGGGCGGTGGTTCTGGTACTTGAGGTAGTAGGCGTGCTCCCACACGTCGAGCCCCAGCAGCGGGGCGTCGCCCGAGGTGAGCGGCGAGTCCTGGTTGGGCGTCGTCACGACCCGGACCGCGCCCTTCGCGTCGGCCACGAGCCAGGCCCAGCCGCTGCCGAAGACGCCGCCGGCGGCGGCGTCGAACTTCGCGCGGAAGGCGTCGAACGAACC
>JBGARM010000221.1:0-5540 GCA_044230215.1 Thermoanaerobaculia bacterium
TCCATTCGGCCCGCGGAGTTTCAGCCCTCCAAGCTTGCTTACACTTGCGTTGAGCAGCCACCGCTGAGTCCGCTCAAATTGCAGCCATTCGAATTCATCTACTCCAAGCTTGCGTTTCGACCTGAGGCGTACCGCGAGGGAACACTACTCGAGCTCGAGAAGCGAGCGCTTCGACTGACCATCTCAACCCTTGAAGCGCTGAACACCGATAGAACGTCGCTGGGAGTCGCCAATGCTCAAACACCCCTTGCAGCTTAGGCGCAGCGCCCTACTGGAGTTCAATCTAGAACCGGCTCAGGAGTTCGAAAAGGAGGACTCGGGCTATCTCCTTAATGTAACGCCGATGGTTCAAACCTCCACGGACCTCCGGGAGTGGGGTGTCTACTTCCGGCTTTCAATTGGACCGAATGAGGAAGGCAAGAAGGCTCCCTACAACATAACGATTAGCATGGTAGCCGAGTATCACTGGAACGGACCGGCCAACACTTGGAAGGACGTGGCCAAGGTCGTCGGCGTCAGCGGCTGTTCAATGATCTATGGCCACTGTCGCGAATTGATCCTTCTCCTAACCGGGAGAAGCGTTCACGGCACCTTTCTGCTCCCCGCTGTTTCCTTTCAGGACTTCGACCCAGGCGAGCCGCCAGAGGGAATGCCGGCTGCTAAGTCGTCTGGACCACCTCGAAGAAGGGCCGCTGCCTACTCGCCTCCGGCAGCAAGCCTCCCGACGAAGCTACCGCCGAAGAGGCCTAGAAAGACGAAGAAGACGCGCTAGATCTGCGCTCCCTTTCGAGGCAAATCCCAATTGGCCAGAGTGAGCGCCTAGAGCCGCGTTTGAGCGCGGCATCGCTCGGCTCTTTCGTCCCGGGTTCGTCCCCGAAGAAGGGGGCTCACAGATCCGCTTGTCAGGTAGCCGCCTCCCCTGGCTTGACACTCGGAGGGTTCAAATCCGACCCGGCTGGCTCGCCGGGCTTGTCTGAGACGTTCCGCAGCATCCGATTTGCGGCGCGCGAGACTGCTCGCCGAGCTGCTTCGGCCTGTTCGCCCTCGAGAACGTCTCGCTTGATTACTTCCGCGACCAGAACCGCCCGCAGTTCTTCGAGGTCAACTTTCACGTCTGCGTTTACTCGCTTGAGTTCGCGCCGCACAACTTCGAGGACGGAATCGCACGTCACTACAGCGCCAAGATAGAACCGGCTGAGCGCCTGCTTGCGGGAAAGGTACTCGCCAAGCCTGGCCTTCTGCCAACTCTCCCTTGCGAGCAGAGACAGAACCTCGATATCCGCCTCTTGCTTGAACTGGAGCGCGAGCAGATCGAACTCGACAACTAACTCCTGAGTGATCGGCTTCCCGAAGCCGACCCGATAGACCCGCCACGTAACGCCGTTGGTGAGCGCCACCCAATCGGCGCCTTGATTCGCCGCATAGTCCACCGCCTGCTTGACGTGCTGATCCTTGAGTTCAAGCCCAATGGCTTTGACTTCAATAAGCACCGCCAACTCGCCGTCGATCTTGAGCGCCAGATCGCAGAAGGTGGAACGGATCATGTGCTCGGACGTGAGGTCCGAATACTTGTCGTAGCCGAAGATCTCTTGAAGAAGATCCGTGACGATGACGACGGTATCCGACTCGTTTACGTCGCGGGTCTTGGCAGCTTGCAGGATCGGCTGAAAGCGCTTCAAGCCGTTCGCGATCCGCTGCGCCACCTTCGCCGGCACCTTAGTTGCCATCGACCGCTCTCCCCTCAAGGCTTCTCTGGAGCGCCAAGAAGCTCGGCCCGTCGCCCACCTGGGGACGATACGCCTCCGCCTAACTCTAGAGAACGATCCAGCGAGGGAAAGCGAACAGATTCCGACTTGATTCAGAAAGTCCCACTACCAAGCGCGAAGGAAGGCTCGGCCGGCGAATCCGTCCCCCATCCGTCCCCGGCCCTCCGGCGGTGCCCGCTTCCCGACCCCTCAGAATCGCCCCGAATCAATACTGGCGGGCTTTAGACATGGTGCAGCCAGAGGGATTCGAACCCCCGACCCTCAGATTCGAAGTCTGATGCTCTATCCAGCTGAGCTATGGCTGCAGCGGTGGGACCGGGTGCGGCTGAGGTTGCGGGGCGTTGCGGTCACGAGCGTGGGAGGGAAGTGGTGCAGCCAGGAGGAGTCGAACCTCCAACCGTCAGATTCGTAGTCTGGTGCTCTATCCAGTTGAGCTATGGCTGCGCGGACCGCCGCGTGAGGGGAGGATTCTAGCGAATCCGGCCTCCCAGCCGCAACCGAGCGGGTTTCCGGCCCGGCGCGGGCGGCCCGGGTGTCGGCCGACCGGCTACTCGATCAGCCCCTCGACCGGCGACGAGGCGTTGGCGTAGAGGCGGCGCGGAATCCGCCCGGCGTGGCGGGCGAGGTAACCGGCCTCGATGCCGAGCCGCATCGCCCGGGCCATCGCCACCGGGTCGTTCGCCCCGGCAACCGCCGTGTTCATGAGCACCGCGTCGGCGCCCAGCTCCATCGCCAGCGCCGCGTCCGATGCCGTGCCGACGCCGGCGTCGACGATGATCGGCGTCGTCGCCTGCTCGAGGATGATCGCCAGGTTGGCGCGGTTGCGGATCCCCATACCGGAGCCGATCGGCGCCGCGAGCGGCATCACCGCCGGGCAGCCCAGGTCGGCCAACTTGCGGCAGACGATCGGATCGTCATTGGTGTACGGCAGGACGATGAAGCCCTCCTTGAGCAGGACCTCCGCGGCGCGCAGCGTCTCGGCGGTGTCGGGAAAGAGCGTCTGCTGGTCGCCGATCACCTCGAGCTTCACCCACTCCCAGCCGCCGAGCTCGCGCGCCAGGCGCGCGGTGCGGATCGCCTCGTCGGCGGTGTAGCAGCCGGCGGTGTTGGGCAGCAGCAGGTAGCGCTTGGGGTCGATCTGGTCGATCAGCGAGCCCTTGCCGAGCTCGTCGAGGTTCACCCGGCGGAGGGCTACGGTGACGATCTCGGTACCCGAGGCTTCGAGCGCCGCCGTCATCGTCGCGGCGTCCTTGTACTTGCCGGTGCCGAGGAGGAGACGCGACTGGAAGGTGCGGCCGGCGAGCGTGAACGGCGCCGGCTGGAGTTTGCGAGAAGTGGAGTCGTTGGTCATCAAGGGGGATTGTAGATCAGGTGCCGGAGTGCCCCAGGGAACCGGTCTCTCCCAGCGCGCGATTGCTCGCATCGACGAAGACGATCTTTGGCCGGTGATAACGCGCACCGTCCTCGTCGAAGTCGGCGTAGGTGACGAGGATGACCAGGTCGCCCTTGGAAACCAGGTGGGCGGCGGCACCGTTCAGGCAGATTTCGCCCGCCCCGGGGGCGCCGGCGATGGCGTAGGTCGCGAAGCGCTGGCCGTTGGTGATGTTGTAGACCTCGACGCGTTCGTTCTCGAGGATGTCGGCGGCCTCGAGCAGTAGCCGGTCGATGGTGACCGAGCCCTGGTAGTGCAGGTTGGCGTCGGTCACCGTTGCGCGGTGGATCTTCGACTTCATCATCGTGCGGCGCATGGTCGGCTCTCTCTCGGGGGAAGCGTCAGGCTTCGAGGCGGATGTTGTCGATCAGGCGGGTGGTGCCGATCTTGGCGGCGAGTGCTACCACCGCCCGCCGGTCGATCCGCTCGAGCCGCGCGAAGCTGTCGGGATCGACGACCTCGGCGTAGTGCAGCACGATGCCGGGATCGGCGGCGAGCTCCGACGTCACCGCCTCGCACAACGTCTCGCAGTGCCGCTCGCCCTGCTCGAATAGCGCCCGCGCCCGGGCGAGTCCCCGCGACAGCCGGACCGCCCGCCGGCGCTCGTCCGGCGAGAGGTAGGCGTTGCGCGACGACATCGCCAGACCGTCCGGCTCGCGCACGATCGGCCCGCCGACGATCTCGACCGGCAGCAGGAGATCGCGCACCAACTGGCGGACGACGGCGAGCTGCTGGGCGTCCTTCTCGCCGAAGACCGCGATGTCAGGGTGCACCAGCTGGAGGAGCCGCGCGACGACGGTCGCCACGCCGCGGAAGAAGTGCGGCCGGACCTCGCTCTCGAGCCCGAGCGCCGCGCCCCGGGGATCGATCCAGGTGCCGAACCCATCCGGGTAGATCGTCTCGCGTTCGGGCAGAAAGAGCAGATCGCAGCCGGCGCGTTCGAGCAGCTCCGCATCCCGCTCCGGCTGCCGCGGGTAGCTCGCGAAGTCCTCGTGCGGCGCGAACTGCGTCGGGTTGACGAAGATCGAAGCGACCGTCCGATCGGCCTTCTGCCGGGCGATGTCGATGAGCGAGAGATGCCCGTCGTGCAACGCTCCCATGGTCGGCACGAAGGCGACCTTTTCTCCCGCCGCCTTCCAGGCGGCGATCGCTTCGGCGAGACTGGCGGCGCTGCGGACGCTTTTCATCATCCGCCGCACAGGCGTTCGAGCGGCGGCGCGAGCGCCGCTGACGGGAAGCCCGGATCCTCGAAGCACTCCTCCGGCGCCGGGAAGCGTCCTTCGCGCACGTCGGACGCGAACGCCGCGATCGCCTCGCGGGCGCCCTTGCCCTGCTCGGCGTAGCGGCGCACGAAGCGCGGCGCGATGCGCTCTTCGATCCCCAGCAGGTCGTGGTAGACCAGCACCTGGCCGTCGCAGTAAGGACCGGCGCCGATGCCGATCGTCGGAATCTCGACGAGCTCCGTGACCTCGCGGCCGAGCTCGGTCGGAATGCACTCGAGAACGAGCGAGAACGCGCCGGCCGCCTCGACTGCCTTGGCCGCCTCGAGGAGCGCTGCGCGCGCTTCGGCGCCGCGCCCCTGGACCTTGAAGCCGCCGAACTTGTGGATCGACTGCGGCGTCAGCCCGAGGTGCGCCTGCACCGGCACCTCGGCGGCGACCAGCGCCTCGATGACGTCGATCCTCGCCCCTTCGATCTTGACCGCCGAGGCCCCCCCCTCCTTGACGAAGCGCAGGGCGTTGGCGACCGCCTGCTCCGGCCCGAGGTGAAACGAACCGTACGGCATGTCGGCGATGAGGAGAGCGCGCTGAAGTCCACGGCGCACCGCCTTGACGTGATGGAGCATCTCGTCCATGGTCACCGACAGGGTGTCGGCATGGCCGAGGACGACCATGGCGAGCGAGTCGCCCACCAGCACCATGTCGACGCCCGCGGCGTCGGCGCTCCTCGCCTGCGGGTAGTCGTAGGCGGTGACCATCACCAGCCGTTCGCCCCGGGCGGGAGCGTCGCGCAGCTGCGGCACACTGATCTTCTTGCTGGAATTGCCCATCCGGCACCTCCGCGAAAACAGAAAACCCCTCCGCTTGCAAGATGCTGACGGAAGGGTTTCGCGGTGCCGGGGGACGCGCGCCGATCTCTCCTCGGGTGTCCGTCCCTCGTCGAATCAGGGATCGGGCCCCGGCGCAGGCGGGCCACTCTGGGCAGCTTCTCTTCCCGTCTCGGTCCCGCAGGTGCGGGATCCCAGCGGCAACTTCATGTTACGGCCGGCCCGGTGCGGAATCAAGCGCCTGCGACGGTAGAGTAAGCCTCGGTGATCGGCGGCACGCTGGCGCACTACCGGA
>JBGARM010000222.1:0-5529 GCA_044230215.1 Thermoanaerobaculia bacterium
CTCGCTGAACCCGACCGACGAGAACTTCTCCGCGAACGCCCGCAGGTTCTCCGCGCGGATCGGCTCCGCCCCGCAGCCGGCGACGCGCCAGCTCGACAGGTCGAGGCCCTTCATCTCGCTCTCCTTGATGCGCTTGACGCACAGGGCGTATGCGAAATTCGGCCCGAACGACACGGTGCCGCGGTGGCGGGAGATCGCGTCGAGCCAGCGCGCGGGGCGCTTGAGGAAGAGCAGCGGCGGGAGGAAGGTGATCGTGTTCCGGTGGTAGATCGGGGCGATCACGAAGCCGATGAGCCCCATGTCGTGGTAGAGCGGCAGCCACGACACGAAGACGTCGTCGTCCTGCAAGCGCCCGGTCTGGGTGAGCCCGTCGAGGTTGGCGCACACGACGTGGTGCGGCAGCATCACGCCCTTGGGTTCGCTGGTCGAGCCGCTCGTGAACTGCAGGATCGCGAGGCGGTCAGGGTCGTCGGCGACGCGCTTCCACGACGACGACCCGACCTCCGCCGCGGCGACCGCGAGCTCGCGCGGCAAGCCGCGGCCGGTCGCTGGGGTATCCCTCGTCCACAGCGCCAGGGCGAGCGCCGCGAGCGTCGCGACGAGCAGCATCGTTGCCGCTCGCGGCGCCACGCTGCCGAACGGCAGCGGCGCAGCGACGAGGAGCGCCGCGACAGCCAGGGCGCGCGGCCGCACGTGTCGTATCATTCCGCGAATGTCCGAACAGGCGAGCAGGAGAGGGCGCGGGGAGAGACTCTTCGCGGTGGCGGATTGCCGGGCGCTCGCGGCGCTCGTCTCACTGGTGTTGACCTCGCCTCTCGCGGCACAGGTGCGGCAGTATACGCCGCCGGGCGGCGCCCAGAACGAGGCCGCGGGCCGCAAGGAGGCGCTCGAAAAGGCGGTCGAGGAGGCGCGTTGGCACGCCGGTCCGGTGCGCCTCGACCCGGCTCTCTGGATCTCCGATCTCTCCTGGGTGGACCGTCCTGCAGACGCCGTCAGCGATGCCGGCTCCGACCTCACCGCCCGCGCCGGCGCCGGCCTGCGCGCCTACCTGCCGGTCGGCTCGAAGACCACCGTCGCCGCGTACGCCCTGCCGGAGTACGTCTGGTGGCAGGAGCGCGCCGAAGAGCGCCGCGTCAACCAGCGCTTCGGGCTCGGCACCTTCACCTACTTCAATCGCCTGGCCATCGCCATCACCGCCCAGCGCGACGAGGACTTCAACTACGCCACCGGCGAAGTGCTGCAGCGCTACACCTCGCGCAACGAGAAGATCGCGGCGGATGTCGAGGTGCCGGTCGTGCGCCGCCTTTCCTTCTTCGCCCACGGCGAGGACCTCTCGGTGACCAGCCTGGTCGACACGGTGGACGATCCACTCCTGGCCAGATTCTTCGACGACCTCGATCGCAGCGACACCTCCTACCGCGGCGGCGTCCGCTACTACCCGAGCCCGAAGCTGCGCCTCGGTGCCGGCCTCGGCCACAGCCAGACCGACTTCGCCGCCGACGCCCTCGACCGCTCGAACTCCGGCGACTTCTGGTACGTCGAGGCCGGCTACGAGCGGCCGAAGCTCCTCGTCAACCTGCTCTACCAGGAGAATCAGCTCGCCGCCAAGGACGAGTCCGGGTTCTCCGATTTCGACAGCTCGACCGGCGGCGCGCGCATCGAGTGGAAGCCGCGCGAGGCGTTCAGCGCCCGTCTCTATGGTGCCCGCCAGCTCGCCTACTCGCTGCTCGTCGACACGGCCTCCGGCTACGTCGACGAACGGCTCGGCGCCGGCGTCGATGTCGCCCTCGGCTGGCGCCTGCGGCTCGATCTTTTTGGCGAGAGCGGCAGCCACCGCTATCAGCCGGGGCCGGGCGCGACGGGCTCCAGCCGCGTCGACGACGTCGAGAGCTACGGCATCGACCTGAGTGTCGAGCTGCCCTGGCGGATGAACCTGCGGCTCGGCTACATGGAGTCGAAGATCACCCCCCCTTCGGGAAGCGGTCTGCCCGGCCAGAAGGTCTCGCAGATCCTCGCCAACCTGGGCTTCGGCCTCAGTCAGGGTACCTGGTACTGACGGTCGGCAGGGGGAGTCGCGGCGCTCTCGCTGGCCTCGGCGGCTTCGAAGAGGGGGCCGGTGGCCGTTGCCCGTATAATCTTGAGTTCCGATGGTCTCCCCGCAAGCGCCTCCGGCGCCCAAACGCCGCATTCCTGGTGCCTTCCTCGCCGTTCTCGCCCTGATGGGGCTTGCCCTTGGCGCCAGCGCGGCGGCCCAGGTGTTGCCCGCCGGGACGACGGTGAGCTACCACCTCGGCCCCAAGGACCAGATCGCCATCAAGGTCTATGAGGTGCCGGAGCTGAACGTCGAGGTCCGGGTGGCCGAAAACGGCAAGGTCAACCTGCCGCTCATCGGCGAGGTGCCCGCCGAGGGCCTGACCGAAGCCGGTTTCGCGCAGCAGCTCAAGGAGCTGCTCGAGGCGAAATACGTCAATCGCGCGACGGTCTCGGTCGAGGTGCGTGAGGCGCGCTCGCGGCCGATCCTGGTCGTCGGCGCGGTGCGCACTCCCGGCAACCTGGCCTTTCCCGGCCGCTGGACGCTGATCGAGGCACTCGCTGCCGCCGGCGGGCTTTCCGCCGAGCACGCCGACACCCTCTACGTCCTCCGCCGGGCCGAGAACGGCCTCTCCGACCAGGTGGCGATCCGCATCGAGGACCTCTTCGTGCGCGGCGATCCGCGCGCCAACATCCCGATCTTCGCCAACGACCTGATCAACGTGCCGGTGACCGTCGAGGTCACGGTGTTCTGTCTCGGCGAGGTCCTGACCCCGGGCGCCATCAAGTTCAAGAGCACCGACCGCATCACCGTGCTCTCGGTCATCGCCCGCGCCGGTGGCCTCACCGATCGCGCCTCGAAGAAGATGGCAATCAAGCGCCGCAAGGGCGAGTCGCTGCAGGAGGAGGTCGAGGTCGACTACAAGCGGATTCTCGCCGGCAAGGAACCCGACCTGACGCTTGCCGATGGCGACGTGCTGGTCATCAAGGAATCCCTATTGTGAGCCACAGCTCTCGCGACAGGCAGCGCATGGACGATCCGCTGCATCCTGTGGCGGCGGGGGCGTACAGCCCCAAGCCGCTCGCGCCGGCGCTCGACCTGGCCGAGCCGGAGGCCGAGTTCCATCTCGCCGACTACATCCGGGTCGTGACGTCGCGCTGGCGTTTGATCGCCCTGGTCACCGCCGCGGCCCTGTCGCTCTCGCTGCTGCAGTACGCGGTAACGCCGAAGGAGTACCGCGCCGCGACGATGATCCAGATCGAGCGCAAGGTCTCGGTGCCGTTGCAGGCGGTGCAGGACTCTTGGATGGACAACTGGTTCAACATGGAGTACTACCCGACGCAGTACCGGTTGCTCACCAGCCGCGGGCTCGCCGAGCGGGTGGTGCTCGACCTCGGGCTCCAGGCCGACCCGGAATTCAATCCCGGCGCCGCGGCGCGCGATGCGGGGAAGGCTGCCGGCAGCTTTACCGCCGCAGACGACGAAGCGGCGATCGGTGGCCTCGCCGGCGCACTTCAGGGCGGCCTCGAGGTCAACCCGATCCGCACCACCCAGCTGGTCGAGATTGCCTTCCGCTCGCGCTCACCGGTGCTTGCCGCCAAGGTCGCCAACGGCTTCGCCGATGCCTACATCGACTGGGGAATCGAGAACCGGACGCGCGTCGCCGGCAAGGCATCGACCTTCTTCGCCGCCCAGATCGAGACCCTGAAGCAGGAGATCCAGGACAAGGAGAACCAGCTCCAGGCTTACAGCCGGCGCTCGGACATCGTCTCGGTGGACCCGGCGACCAACGTCACGCTCAAGCGCCTCGAGGCCTTGAACCAGGAGTACATCACCGCGGTCTCCGAGCGCATCAACCGCGAGGCGCGGCTGAACGAGCTGCAGTCGGCGACCGGCGACCGCGCTGCCGACGTCCTCGCCGACCCGCTGCTCGCCGAGCAGCGCTCGCAGCTCCTCGAGATGCAGCGCGACTACGCCACCAAGCTCAATACCTACAAGCCGGAATGGCCGGCAATGATCGAGCTCAAGGGCAAGATCGAGCAGGCCGAGCGCAACCTGAAGACGGTCGCCGCCAACGCCCTCCTGCAGGCCCGCGATTCGGCCCGCGGCGAAGTGCAGACGCTGCAGCGCCGCGAAGCGGCCCTGGTCTCCCAGTTGAACCAGATCAAAGCCGAGAACCGCCAGCTGAACTCGGCGGCGGTCGAGTACAACAACCTGCAGGTAGAGATCTCGACCCGCCGCTCGCTGCTCGACGAGCTGCTGCGCAAGCAGTCCGAGACCGACGTGACCTCGCGCCTGCAGGCGACGGGGGAGTCGAACGTTCGCATCGTCGACCGCGCCCTCGTCCCCGGCGGGCCATTCCGGCCTTCGCTCCGGCGCAGCGTCATGATGGGGCTCTCTTCGGGCTTCTTTCTCGGCATCGGCCTGGTCTTCCTCCTGCACTACATGGACCGCACGCTGAAGAGCACCGAGGAGGTCGAGCGCCTGCTGGGGCTGCCGGTGCTGGCAGTGGTGCCCGACATCTCCAACGAATCGAAGACAGCAGGCCTCCTCGGGCGCTACGGCTATGGCTACGGCTACGGTTACGGCCAGAAGGCGCCGACCGTGGCGAGCACCGCCAAGGCGGTGACCAAGGCGGCGCGGGTGAGGAAGCGCGCCAACGAGGGAGAAATCCAGATCGAGCTCCTGCCGCACCTGCGGCCGCGCCTCGCGGTGGCCGAGGCCTACCGCAACCTGCGTACCGCCCTCCTGCTCTCCTCGGCGCGCCAGCTCAAGGTGATCGTCGTCACCTCGGCGGTGCCCTCCGAAGGCAAGACCTCCACCGCCGGCAACCTCGCGGTGGTGCTCGCCCAGCTCGGCAAGAAGGTTCTGCTGGTCGACGGCGACCTACGCAAGCCTCGCCAGCACGAGGTTTTCCATGCCACCAACAAAGTCGGCCTGGTGAGCTACCTGACCCACGGCGCCGAGGCCGACAAGATCGTCTTCCGCTGCGACATCGAGAATCTCTACCTCACGCCGTCGGGTCCGATTCCGCCGAATCCGTCGGAGCTCCTGTCGTCGGAGCGCATGACGGAGTTCCTGAGGTTCGTCCGCGCGCAGTTCGACATCGTCATCATCGACTCGGCGCCGACCCTGGCGGTGACCGACGGCATCCTGATCGGCGCCCAGTCCGATGGCGTCGTCCTCTGTCTGCGCGCCGGCTACGTCCAGCGCCGCGACGCCAAGACCTGCCGCGATCGCCTGCTGCAGGCCGAGGTGAAGCTGCTCGGCGTCGTCCTCAATCGCCATCAGGGGATCGAAGGCCGCTACCGCAGCGGCTATAGCGGCTCTTACGGTGCCTATGGCGCGACCGAGGCCGCCTACGGCGCCGTTGACCCCGCCTTTGGCGGTCCCGAGCCGCCGGAGCTGCGCCCCCCGGCCGGCACCGCAAAGTCCAAATCCGGCAAGAAGGGCGATGTGGCGGCGCTTTGATCGACCTCCATCTGCATCTCCTGTCG
>JBGARM010000223.1:0-5509 GCA_044230215.1 Thermoanaerobaculia bacterium
CGAAGAGCACCTTCGCCGACGGCCACCAGTACGTCCCCGACCTGTTCCTTCGCCATTGGTCGGACGCCGCGCCGGGGCTCTGGGCGCGCGTCGCAGTCTGGCTCACCGCTCTCGGCGGGATCGCCTGGTGGCTGCGGCGCGTCGTCTCGTCGACTCGTGGGGGCCCGGAGCGCGGCGCCTCGCCCCTCGTCACCCTCGCGGCGGTGGCGGGAGCCCTGCTCGCGGCCGGCCTGCCCGCGATCGTCTACGGCCTCGCCGAGATCGGCCAGGGCGCGGGCGCCGACCCCGTCCAGGTGCTGCTGCCGCTCGTCGGCGGCGTCTTGTGGAGCGCCGGCGAGACCGGTGACAAGGAGCCGGATCCGGACTCGCTGTACCGCTATCTGGCGATCTTCTCCGAGACCCTGAACCTGGTGCGGCAGGCCTACGTCGAGCCGACCGACATGTCGACCCTGCTCGCCGGCGCGATGGAGGGCTCGACCGACGCGCTCGACCCCTTCTCGATCTACCTTCCGCCGGCCGTTCCGTCGGCGGAGGAGAGCGCGCTGGTCCCCGGCGTCCGCCACGCCGGACTGGTGATCCTCAAGGACCGCGGTGTCGCCTATGTCGCCGGCGTCGAACAGGGCAGCGCCGCCGCCACGGCGGACGTGCAGGGCGGCGACATCCTGTCGCGCATCGGCGGGCGGCCGACGCGGCAGATGCCGGTCTGGGAGATCAACCGCCAGTTCCTTCCCGCCGACGGTCGCGAGCTCGACCTCGAGGTCGTCCGCCACGGCGAGACCAAGTCGCTCAAGCTGAAGCTCGCGGACTCGACGCCACCGGCGCCGACGCTCACGCCCGTGCAGGGCTTTCCGATGCTGCGGATTCCGCGCATCGACAGCGCGGCGGTCGAGTCGGCGCGGTTTCTCCTCGCGCGGGCCAAGGCCGAAGGCAGCGCGAAGCTGCTCGTCGACCTGCGCGGCATCTCCGGCGGCGACCCGGAGGCCGCCTATGCCCTCGCCGGGCTTTTCGCCGACGGCGAGCTCGGCTCGCTGCGCGAAAAGGAGAAGGTCGGCAAGAGCTTCACCGGCTCGGCCGCGGCCGGCTATCACCCGGAGCTCGTCGTGCTGGTCGACGGCTATACGGCCGGCGCCGCCGAGATCGTCGCCGCCGTGCTGCAGCAGAAAGCGGGCGGCAAGCTGGCGGGCGTGCCGACGTTCGGCTGGGCGGGAGAGCGCTCGCGCATCGAGCTCGAGGGCGGCGCACGCCTCTACCTGACCACCGCCTTCTTCGCCGGTCCGGACGGCAAGCCGTTGTCGCAGCGCCTCACTCCCGACCTCCTGGTCGACGACCTCGCGCGCCGTTTCGAGGAGCGCGACCGTCCACTCTCGGAGTTGATCCTGGAACGCGCCATCCGCTACCTGAACGGTGAGCCGGAGCTTGTCGAGAAGAAAGCCGCCTAAAGGCGGCCGCGGCGCCGCAACCTCGTCGAGAAGCACCGGCCCGCGCCGACGCCAGGGGCGCGCTGGCAGGGGCCTGCTGCTGCTCGTCGTGGCGGTAGCGCTGTTCGCGCTCGGCGCGCTCTACGGCGAGCGGCTGCTGCGGTGGCTCGCCGCCTGGCGGTCACCGGTCGCTCCGGTCGCCGCTGTGGCGAAGGAGCAGCGCCCGCAGACATCTGCGAAGACGAAACCGAAACCACCCCGCCCAGCGGCGCCGTCGGCGCCGGTGCCGGCCGGCGATGCCGTCGCGCCGGGGAAGGCGAACGCCGGCGTGGACGCCGGGACGCTCCCCGCCCAGCCGCGGGCGCGGGTAGCGATCGTCATCGACGATCTGGGGCGCGATGCCGCCGCGATCGAGAAGCTTCAGGCGGTGCTCGCCCGCGCCGGCAACGCGCAGCTCTCCTGGGCCGTCCTGCCCTACGAGTCGCGCACCGCCGAAGTGGTCGAAGCGCTGCGACTCCATGGCGCCGAGGTCCTGCTGCACCTGCCGATGGATCCCGAAGGCGCGGCCGATCCCGGGCCCGGGGCGCTCACCACCCGTATGTCGAAGGCCGAGCTCGCGGCAGCGACGGCAGCGGCGCTCGCCGCGGTGCCGGGCGCTTCCGGGGTGAACAATCACATGGGATCGAAACTAAGCAGCGATCGCGCGGCGATGGCGGCGATCCTCGGCGAGGTCCGGCGCGAGGGGCGCTACTACCTCGACTCGCGGACCACTGCTGCGAGCGTCGGCTTCGAGGTCGCCCGCGAGCTCGGCATTCCGGCGGCGAATCGCGACATCTTCCTCGACGACGTCGACGAGCGCGGGGCGATCACGGCGCAGTTCGAGAAGCTCCTGTCGCGCGCGCGCGAGCGAGGAGCGGCGATCGCCATCGCCCACCCTCATCCGGAGACGCTGGCGGTTCTCGAGCAGGAGATTCCCCGGGCGGTGGAGGCAGGCTTCGAGTTCGTCCCGGTCTCCTACCTCCTCGAACGCAGCGAAGACCTCCCCGAATAGCTCCCGCCGGGCGTCTCGCGGCGTCGCGCAGTCCCTCAGGCGGCGCGCAGGGCCTCGATGGGCCGCTGGGCGAGCGGGCGGAGGCTGGCCGCAAGGCCGGCGCCGGCGGCGAAGAGTCCCGTCAGGACGATCGCCGCGAGCGGCGGGACGATGTCGAGCCGGAACGGGATGTCCATTCCCTTTTCGAGCACGACGGCGGCGAGCGCCGTTCCGGCCAGCGATCCGATGCCACCGGCGAGCAGGCCGACGAGCGCCGACTCGGTGGCGAAGAGGGCCGCGACCTCGAGTCTCGTCATGCCGAGGGCCTTGCCGAGCGCCGCCTCGCGCCCGCGCTGCGCCGCCCCTGCCGCCACTGCGCCGGCGAGAATGGCGAGGCCCGCGAGGACGGTGAAGCCGCCGAGGAATCGCACTCCGAGGGCGATCCGTTCGAGCACGGCGCTGACCTTCTCGAGCACTTCGCGGATGGCGAAGACCGTGACGTTGGGGAAGCCCGGCGCGAGGGCGTCCTGCAGGCGCTGTTCCCCGCCCGCGGGCAGCCGGACCGAGGCGATGCGCATCTGCGGCGCCCGGTCGAGGACGCCAGGCTCGACCACCCAGAAGAAATTGATGCCGAAACTCTCCCAGCGCACCTTGCGCAGGCTCGTCACCGTGAGAGCCACGGGCACACCCTGGACGTCGAAGACGACCTTCGAGCCGAGCTTCAGGCCGAGGTTGCGGGCATACTCCTCCTCGACGCTCACCTCGGCGACCTCCGGTTTCTCCCACAGACGCCCGGCGACCAGCGTATTGTCCGGCGGCAGCCGGTCGAGGAAGGTCAGCCGCTGCTCGCGGGTGAGCGCCCAGCGACCACGCTGGCCGCGCTCCTCGTCGGCATCTTCGTCCTTCCGGGCGGCGGCTTCGTGCTCCTTGTCGCGCGCCGCGGCGAGCGCCGCGATCGTGGTGCCGTCGATTTCCGCCAGACGTGCCATGACCAGCGGCACCGAGTCGACCGCGGTGGCGCCGGCGCGGTCGATCTCGGCGCGCACTGCGGCCCACTGGTCGGGCTGGATGTCGATCAGGAAGGCGGTCGGAGCGCCGGCGGGCAGATCGCCGCGCAGGCGGTCGGTGAGTCCGTGCTCGACGGTGCGCATGCCGACGACCACCATGGCGCCCAGGCCGAGGGCGACGACGCTGGCGACGGTCGGGGCGCCGGGCCGACCCAGGGCGGCGAGGCCGTAGCGCAGCGGCAGCGGCAACCGCAGGCGCGGCAGCCGGCGGACGCCGAGGATGAGTCCACGCGCCGCGAGGGCGAGTGCGGCTGCGGTTGCCGCCAGGCCGCCGGCGAAGGCGGCGCCTGAAGCGAGCGAGCGCGCCTGGACTCCGGCGACCAGCGTCAGCCCGGCGAGAAGCGCCAACGCGATGCCGACGAGCGCCAGGCGAGACGGCGGCAGGGGCTCGATCTCCCGCCGCAACACGCGCGCTGCCGGCACCGCCAGGGCGGCGAGGAGCGGCGGCAGAGCGAAGAGCAGCGAGACACCGAGCCCGAGACCGAGGCCGCGCAGCATGGCGAGCGGCTCGAAGTCGATCTGCGGCACGACCGGCAGGAGGGAGCCCGCGAGGCTCGGCACGAGGCGCTCGAGCGCCAGGCCGAGCGCGACGCCGGCCAGGCTCCCGACGGTGGCGAGCAGCACGGTCTGGCCGAGGAAGATCGCCAGGATCTCGCGCGGCGGCGCCCCCAGCGCTTTGAAGATGGCGATCGAGTCGAGCCGGCTGGCGAGCCAGGCGCGCACCGTCTGGGCTACGCCGACCCCGCCGACGACCAGGGAGAGGAGAGCTACGAGGCCGAGAAAACGCTCGGTGCGGTCGACGCCGCGGCGCATCTCCGGCTGACCCTCGGCGGCGGTCTCGATGCGATAGAAGGCCGGATCGGAGAGCGCGCCGCGCAAGCGGGCGGCGAAGGCTTCGACCTGTTCGGTGGTCGTCCCTTCGGGCAGCTTGACCAGCAGGCGGTGCGTGACCCGGCTACCCAGGGCGACGAGCCCGGTCGAGCGCAGGCTTTCGCCGGAAAGGAAGAGGCGCGGGCCGAGCGCGAAAGCGTTGCCGAGCCGGTCGGGCTCGGCTGAAACTGTGCCGCGCAGGGTGAAACGCTTGCCGCCGATCGCGATCGGGTCGCCGATCCTGAGCGCCAGCCGCGTGAGCAGCTCGGGGCCGACGACCGCTCCTCCGTCGGCCAGGAGCTCGGCGAGCGGGCGCTCGGGAGCGAGCTTCAGCGTGCCGTAGAAGGGGAATTCGCCGTCCCCCGCCTTGAGCTCGACGAGTTGGCTGCGGCCGGCGCCTGAAGACTCTTTCGGCGCCGCAGCCACCGTCACCAGCTCGGTGAGGCGGGTGGCACGCACATCCTGCGTGGCCGCCTCGCCCGCCAGCAGCTCGTCGACCGCCGCCGGCACGGGCTGCTGACCGCGCACCCGCAGGTCGGCGGCGAGCAGCTGCCGGGCTTCGCGCGCCAGCGTGGCGCGGAGGCTCGCCGAGAAGCCGGCGACCGCGACCACCGCGCCGACACCGACGGCGAGGCAGAGCACGAAGAAGACCGCCCGGCCGCGCGCGCCTCGCGCCTCGCGCCCGATCTGGCGCAGCAGCACGCCGGCCGTCATGGCGCCTTCATCGGCCGGCCGGGTTCGACTCCACCCGTTCCAGGCGCCCGTCGCGCAGGAAGATCCGCCGGTCGGCGCGCTCGGCGATCGACGGATCGTGGGTCACCAGGACGAGGGTCGCGGAGACATCGGCGCGCAGCTCGTCGAGGACGTCGAGAATCCGGGCGCCGGTGGCGCCGTCGAGGTTGCCGGTCGGCTCGTCGGCGAACAGCACGCGCGGCGCACACGCGAAGGCGCGGGCGATCGCGACACGCTGCTGCTCGCCACCGGACAACTGACTACTTAGATAAAATTGATAATATTCATGCTCTAGAAACACGCTTATATACTGAAAAATTAAAAGTTGCCGGTACTGTAGATATTATTGGAGAATATGAAGGTAAATTATCCACAATAGATTTAAAAACATC
>JBGARM010000224.1:0-5492 GCA_044230215.1 Thermoanaerobaculia bacterium
ACCGTGTCGTGCCACTGCACCGAGGTCTGCGGCTTGAGCACCCAGTGGTTCTCGTCGGGGAAGTAGAGGAGCTTCGACGGAATGTTGCGGCGCTGCAGCACGGTGAAGGTCGCGAGCCCTTCGGTGTCGACGACGCGGTAGTCGAGGCCACCGTGGACGACGAGGACCGGGGTCTTCCAGTTCTTCACCAGATCGACCGGGTTGTGCTTGGCGTAGCCTGCCGGGTTCTCCCACGGCGTGCCGCCGTGCTCCCATTCCGGGAACCAGAGCTCCTCGGTGGCGTAGTAGGCGTAGCGCTCGTCGAGATTGCCGTCGTGCGCCACCAGGCACTTGAAGCGGTCCGGCCAGGCGCCGGCAATCCAGTTGATCATGTAGCCGCCGTAGGAGGCGCCGAGGGCGCCGACCCGAGTGCCGTCCATCCACGGGTTGGCCTTGAGCGCGGCGTCGAGGCCTTTCTGCAGGTCCTCGAAAGGCTTCCCGCCCCAGTCGCCGCGGATGGCGTCGGTGAACGCCTGGCCGTACCCCGTCGAGCCGTGGAAGTCGACCATCACCGCCGCATAGCCGCGGCCGGCGTACGTCTGCGGATTCCAGCGGTAGTGGAAGTCGTTGCCGAACGAGCCCTGCGGTCCGCCGTGGATGAGGAAGGCGACCGGGTACTTCTTCGCCGGGTCGAAGTCCACCGGCTTGACGATGTAGGTGAAGACCATGTCGCCGCCGGCGCCGCGGAAGCTCATCTGCTCGGGCTCGCCGAGCTTCACCGCTGCCAGCCGTTCGTCGTTGATCCGGGTGATGCGCTTCTCGTCGCTGCCGTCGAGCTTCGCCGTCCACAGCTCGGCCGGCGACTTGAGGTGATCCTTGCTGTACACCAACCGCCCGTCGGCCGCGAGGCCCACCGAGCCGTTGTGCCCGGCGCCGACGATGGTCTTCGGGGCTCCGGTGGCCACGTCGATGGCGAAGATCGCCCGCTGCCCGACGTCTTGCGCCACGGCGTAGATCGTCTTGCCGTCGGCGGACCAGGTGATCTCCTCCGGCGAGCGGTCCCAGGCCTGGGTGAGGACGCGATCGGCGCCGTCGAGGCCCTCACGCACCACCAGCACGAAGCGGTCGGCCTCGAAACCCGGCCGCGCCATCTTCATGTAGACCAACTGCTTACCGTCCGGGGAGAAATTGGGCTGCGTGTCCCAGGCCGGATTGGTGGTGAGCTGCCGCGGCACGGCGGATCCGTCGATCGGCGAGTAGAAGAGATCGAAGTTGGTGGACCAGGCCTCCGACCGGCCGACGTTGCGCGCCGAATAGACCACCCCCTTGCCGTCCGGAGTGAAGGTGAACTCCTCCGCGCCGCCGAACGGCTTCGAAGGGGCGTCGGCATCGAAGCCCGGCATGACATCGACCGCGGTCGTCGCCATCGCCGGGCCAGTTGCCGGCATCACGAACAGGTGGTTGCGCCGCCCGTCGCCCCAGGTGTCCCAGTGACGGATGAAGAGGCTGTCGTATATCTTCCCCGACGCCTTGCGGGCATCGTTCTCGTCGAGCCGCTTCTTCGTGCACGACAGGTCGGCGCCGCAGGCCGGAAAGACCTCGAGGCTGAAGGCCAGGAGCTTGCCGTCGGGCGAGAGCTCGAGGTTCGAGACGTCGACCGGCAGGTCGGTCACCTGCACCGCTTCGCCGCCGTCGAAGGCGAGCCTGAAGACCTGCGACGAGCCGGAGCGTGTCGACAGGAAGTAGACCGACCGGCCATCGGCGGCCCAGCGGCCGTTGAAATCGCTCGACTTGTGGGTGGTGAGCTGCCGCAGCCCCGAGCCGTCGGAGCCGACCAGCCAGAGGTCGTTGCGGCCGGCGTTGGCGTCGAGATCGGTGGTGCGCAGGGTGAAGAGCACCTGCTTGCCATCGGGCGACACTTGCGGATCGGAGATCCGCTGCATCGCCAGCAGGTCGTGCACCGTGAACGGATGCGGGTCGGCCGCAGCGGCAGCCGGCGCCGCAAAGGCGACCGAAGGCAGCGCGGTCGCGATCACAAAGGCGAAAAGACCGGTAAAGGAAAAAAGGACTTGTCTCACGCGCTCGGGTCTCATGGGGATTTCTCCAGATCGGGCTCAGCCGGAAGCAGGGGATCGAATTCGGGCAGGCCGTGCCGCCCGCCCGGAGATCGTACCGCAGGGAAAGACTCCCCCTGAACCGGCTGCCCGAAAGCCGCAGCCTTCTCGGCCGCCTCGCACTCGCCTCCGCCGCGACGGCTCCCACCCCCTCTACCAGCAGCCTTTCGCGCTGCGTGGGTCGAGCTTGCCGGACGGACCCGACCTGAACAGAGCTTTCTTCTCCTGTTGGCCGATAGAATCCAACGCCATGTCCCAGCCTTCAGATGCCGCCAGCGGCCGCAACCCGGCGCTCACGCCCCGCCCGACGACGATCGTCGAGGCGCCGCGCCTGGCGGCGCGGCTCGGGGTCGACCTCTTCCTCGCCGTCGAGACGTTCCAGGAGACCGGCAGCTTCAAGTTCCGCGCCGCCGCGAACGTCGCGGCGAACGTGCCGAACGAGACGCTCATCGCCGCCTCCTCCGGCAACTTCGGTCAGGCCCTCGCGCGCGCCGCCCAGCTCGCGGGCAAGCGGGCGATCATCGTCATGCCGGCGACCTCGGCGCAAGTCAAAGTCGACGCCGTGCGCGGCTTCGGCGGCGAAGTGGTCTTCGTGGACACGAAGAATGAGACCCGCGCGGCCAAGGTCGCCGAGGTCTTCGCCGCGCATCCCGACGCCTACCTTGGCAGCGCTTTCGACGACCCTCTCGTGATCGCCGGCAACGCCAGTCTGGGGCATGAGCTCGCCGCGCTCGCGCTGGCGGGGCGGCCCTTCGACGCCGTGGTGGTGCCGCTGGGCGGCGGGGGCCTGACAGCCGGCATGGTGCAGGGGTTGCGCGAGGCGGGAAACGCGGCCGAAGTCTGGGGCGCCGAGCCGCTGCTCGCCAACGACGGCGCCCAATCGCTGCGCGCCGGGCACATCGTCAAGTCCGAGCGGGAGGGGCCGACGATCGCCGACGGCGCTCGCACCCTCGCGCTCGGCACCCACAACTGGGCAATCCTCAAGGACGGCCTCGCCGGCATCGTCGAGGTCGGCGAGGAAGAGATCCGCGAAGCCGTCCGCCTCCTCTCGGCACTCGCGAACGTCAAGGCCGAACCCACCGGCGCCCTCACCACCGGCGCCGTGCTCGCCGCGCCCGAGAAGTTTCGCGGCAAGAAGGTCTGCTGCGTGGTCTCGGGCGGCAACGTCGATCCGCTGGTCTACATCGACATTCTTTCCGGAGCGAATTCATGAGTCCTGAGAAGCCGGCCGCCAAGCGCAGCCCGTGGAAGCCGTCGATGAGCTGGCTGCTCGTCTTCCTGCCGGTCGTCCTGGGACTCGAGTTCTCGCACTCGCAGTCGCACGTCGCCATCTTCGTCTGCGCCTGTCTGGCGATCGTCCCCCTCGCCGGTTGGTTGGGCAAGGCGACCGAGCATCTCGCCGAGCGCACCAGCGAGGGGGTCGGCGGCCTGTTGAACGCCACCTTCGGCAACGCCGCCGAGCTCATCATCGCCCTGGTAGCGCTGAAGGAGGGCTACTACGGCATCGTCAAGGCGTCGCTCACCGGCTCGATCCTCGGCAACATCTTGCTCGTCATGGGCGCCTCGTGCCTCGCCGGTGGCCTGAAGTACAAGGACTTGAAGTTCAACGCCGCCGGCGCGCGCATGATGTCGACGATGCTCACCCTGGCGGCGGTCGCTCTCGTCATGCCGGCCTCGTTCCACTATCTCGTCCACCCCATCGACCGGGTCGAGCGCAATCTGTCGCTGGAGATCGCCGTCGTCCTGATCGTCTGTTACGCCCTCTCGCTGCTCTTCTCGCTGCACACCCACAAGCAGCTTTTCATCGGCACCGCGGCCGAAGCGGCCCAGGTCGAGAGTATCGGCCATGCCAAATGGTCGCTCGGCAAGTCGCTCGGCGTGCTCGGTGTCTCGACGGCGATGATCGCCTGGGTCTCGGAGATCCTCGTCGGGTCGATCGCGCAGGCGGCGAAGTCGTTCGGCATGACCAGCGTCTTCGTCGGCGTGATCGTCGTGGCGATCATCGGCAACGCCGCCGAACATTCGACGGCGATCCTGGTGGCGCGCAAGAACCGGATGGACCTGGCCCTCGGCATCGCCATCGGCTCGAGCATCCAGATCGCCCTCTTCGTCGCTCCGGTGCTGGTGTTCGCCAGCTACTGGCTCGGACCGGCGCCGATGGACCTGGTCTTCTCGCCGGCCGAGGTCATCGCCATCGTCATCGCCGTGGCGATCACCAGCCAGGTGGCGAGCGACGGCGAGAGTCACTGGCTCGAAGGGGTCCAGCTCCTCGCCGTCTACCTGATCCTGGCGCTGATCTTCTTCGCCCTGCCGGAGGCGATGGAGTCGGCCGGCGTCACGACGCTGCCGGCCGCGGCCGTGACGACGCACTGATTCCGGCTGCGGCGGGACGAGCTCAGCGCCACTGCCCGCGGGGCGGCGGCAGCGGATAGACGAAGTGGCGGGCCGGGCCGGGAAGCTGCTCCGCCTCCGGCGGCGCCATCACCTTGACCAGGACCATGCCGGCGAGGAAGCCGCCGACGTGCGCCCACCAGGCGATCCCGCCGGCCGCTCCGGCGGCGTCCTGCCCGAACGCCTGCAGCCCGCTGGTGAGCTGCAGCAGGAACCAGAGGCCGAGATAGACCAGCGCCGGAATGTGGACGAAAAGCGGATAGACGACGATCGGAATCAGGGTGAGGATGCGCGCGTGCGGATAGAGCAGGAGATAGCCGCCGAGCACTCCCGCGATGGCTCCGGACGCGCCGATCGTCGGCACCGTGGACGCCGGATCCGTCGCCCACTGCATGCCGCCGGCGGCGCAGCCGCAGGCGAGATAGAACAGCAGGAAGCGGCCTCGCCCCAGCCTGTCCTCGACGTTGTCGCCGAAGATCCACAGCGTCCACATGTTGAAGGCGAGATGCAGAAACCCGCCGTGCAGGAACATGCTCGAGAGGAACGAGAACCAGCCGCCATGCGGGTAGCCGACGCTCGCCGCCCAGCCCGGATCGCTCAGCCGGGCGGGCACCAGGCCGAAGAGATAGAACAGCTTCTTCAAGCCGTCGTCGGGCAGCGTCCACTGGTAGAGGAAGACCAGGCTGTTGACGGCGATCAACGCCACGGTCACGACCGGAAACCGGCGGCTGGGTATGCCATCTCGCAGCGGAAACATGGGCTCGGGTGCGGGCGAAGATAGCATTGCGCCGATGACGGACCTGAGTCTCGCTCGCAGCCGCTGGTCGGTCATCGCCGCCGCCGCGCCGCGGCTGCGGTTGATCCAGCAGCCCGCCGCCGGCACCGACGCGATCGATCTGGCCGCCGCGCGCGCCCACGGCGTCCCGGTGTGCAACGCGCCGGGCGCGAACCAGACCGCCGTCGCCGAGGCGACGCTCTTGCTCCTCTTGATGCTGGCGCGGCGGTGGC
>JBGARM010000225.1:0-5481 GCA_044230215.1 Thermoanaerobaculia bacterium
GAGCGGTTCGTCGTTGACCAGAATGCCGTTGAAATCGAAGAGCAGGGCGCGCAACACCCCCGGATGATAGCCGCTGGACTAGAATCCCGGTTACGGAGCGCCGGCCCCGGGAACAAAGAGCGGCGCCGCCCGGTTAGCAACCTGAAAGGAGCCACTCCGATGAGCCTCGAGACCCAGCCGATTCCGCAACCCGATTCCCCCGACTCCGGCGCCACCGGTTCCTCCACCCCGCCGATCGTCGTGCTGACCGCCAAGGCGGTCGAGATGATCAAGCTGACGCGCTCCCAGGAGGGGATGGACGAGTCGTACGGCCTCCGCGTGGCGGTCATGGGGGGCGGCTGCAGCGGCTTCCAGTACGCCCTCGACTTCGAGCAGGAGGGCCGCGAGACCGACGAGACCTTCGAAGTCGACGGCCTCAAGGTCTTCGTCGACCCGGTGAGCGCGCGCTACCTCGAGGACGTCGTCATCGACTACGTCTTCGGCATGAACGGCGCCGGCTTCAAGTTCAACAATCCGAAGGCCACCGGCACCTGCGGCTGCGGCTCGTCGTTCGCCGTCTGAGCGCCGGCGGAACTAGACGCTGCTGCCGAAAGGCAGCGCCACGACCACGGCCCCGCCACCGCCGACCTCGAGCCGGATTCCCGGTGCGGCGGCCCGCTGATGCAGCAAGCCCAGGCCGATCGCCCCGAAGCGCGGTGACCGCGTGACGCTCGTCGCGCGGCCGACGGACCGGCCTTCGAAGAGCAGCTCGGCGCCGGCCGCCGGCGTCCGGTCGTCGGCAAAGCGCAGCCCGCGCGGCAGCCGCTGTACGCCGCCGCGATAGTGGATCCGCGCCACCACCTCCTGACCGAGATAGCAGCCCTTGGAGTAGGAGACCGCGCTTTCACGACCGGTCTCCTGCGGGAAGTTCTCGCCCGAGAAGTCGACTCCGAAGACGAGCTCCCCGTCCTCGATGCGCGCGATCTCGACCGCCGCTGCGCCCACGCGGCGCAATCCGGTCGCAGCCTCTTTGCGCAGCCACTCAGAGAGTGCCAGCTCGGCCGAAAAGGCTCCCAGTAAGTGGAAATAGGCTCCGGCATTGGCGACGAACCCCTCGCCGGCGGTCGCCGGGAGCGGCGCAACTTCGCCCGACCGGGGGCCACGGAGCTCGAAGAGGCGCCGATCCGGGACTTGCGAGATCTCCACCCGCGAAGCCACCTTGTATTTCTCGAGGTGAGTCCGGATCGTCTCGCCGCAACCCAGGGGAAGGGCAAGCCAGGCGCTCTCGGTGCCGGCGAGGAGATGAAAGTCGGCGAGAATCCGCCCCTGTCCGCTGGTGAAGAATCCGCCGACCGCCGTGCCGGGAGCGGCAGCCTTCACATCTGCCGTGACCAGCCCGTTGAGCAGACGCAGGCGGTCCGGCCCGGTGAGCTCGAGCAGATCTCCGGCGCGTTCGACCAGCGCGGCGCCTTCGCGCAGCGCCGCGAGATCGGCCGCCGGATCGTCGTTCACCGGTGAGTCTTGCGCGCTCATCCGAGCAGGGTCGATACGACCCGGTCGACCGCCGTCAGGTCGGCGATCACCTCTTCGGCGCCGGCGGCTTCGAGCTCTGCGGATGCCGTCCGGCCGGTCGCGACCGCGAGGCAGCGGATGCCGTGGGCGCGGGCGCAGTCGATGTCGAGCAGCGAGTCGCCGATGATCCAGGTCTCCTCGGGGAGGAACTCGCGCCCGCAGTGCTCGGCAGCGCGCGCCCAGGCGACCGGCGGCAGTTCGCGGCGGTCGGTCTGGCCGTCGCCGAAGCTGCCGAAAGCGAAAAACCGCCGCAGTCCGACGCTACCCAGCTTGATGCCGGCGCCGCGCTCCCAGTTGCCGGTCAGCAGCGCGAGCACCAGGTCGTCGCGCTCGGCGAGCGTCGTCAGCAGCTCGACGACTCCCGGCAGGATGCGCACGTGCTCGGGTTCGAGACGTTCCTCGAGCCGCGCGAGATAGGCGTCGCGGAGGTCGCCCAGGCGCTCGTGGATGACCGCCTCCGGCACGCCCGCCGCGGTCATCAGGTCCAGGACGATGCGCGGATCGGTCTTGCCCGAAAAATCGTAGCCGCGAATATCGCCGCGCGCGCCGTAGACCTCTTCGAGCGCCTCGCCGAAGATCGGCTTCGGCTGCCCGCCGC
Organism: Thermoanaerobaculia bacterium; assembly: GCA_044230215.1. Classification (GTDB taxonomy): domain Bacteria; phylum Acidobacteriota; class Thermoanaerobaculia; order Multivoradales; family JAGPDF01; genus JAGPDF01. The sequence continues at coordinate 2,150 of JBGARM010000225.1, forward strand.
AGTCGACCAGCGTGCCGTCGATGTCGAACAGAAGCAGTCTCAAGCGGAGCGCCGTTTCAAGGGCTGCGCCAGTCCGGAGTCTTCTTCTCGGCGAGGAACGTCGCGATGCCGCGCCGGCAGTCGGCGGTCGCCCGCGCCGCGGCGTTGGCCTCCGCCGCAGCGCCGAGGCGCTCGTCGAGACGCAGGCCCGGCAGCTCGAGCAGCAGGCGCTTGGTGCGCGCGATCGACTCCGAGCTCGACTTGCCGAGAATCTCGCCCGCCAGCCGCTCTCCGGCTGCCGCGAGCTCCGCCCTCGGCACGACCCGATTCGCCAGACCGATCGCGAGCGCGCGCTCGGCGGAGACGAAGTCGGGGTTGAGCAGGAGCTCCCGCAGGTCGCTGCCGCGGACCCGCATCGGCAGGTAGGTGGCGACGATCGCGGCGACGAAGCCGATGCGCACTTCGCTGTAGAGGAAGCGCGCGTCGTCGGCGGCGACGACGAAGTCGCAGGCAGTCGCGAGGCCGCAGCCACCGGCGACGCAGGAGCCGTGCACGAGCGCGAGGGTGAGCGCCTCCTGCCGCAGGATCGCCTCGAAGAGATCGCGCAGCCGTCCGGAGTCGAGCCGGTTGTCGAGCGCCGAAGCGCTCTGCAGCGCCTGCAGATGCTCGAGGTCGGCGCCGGCACAGAAGTGCTTTCCCGCCCCGGCGAGCAGCACGGCGCGCACCCCCTCGGCCCGCAGGTCGCGACGATAGAGCGCCGTGAGCTCGGCGGCGAGGGCCGGCGAAAGGGCGTTCGCCCGCGCCGGATCGTTCAGGGTGACGAAGAGCAGATCGCCTGCGGAATCCGCGCGGCGACCCGCGCCGGCACGGCGGAGCTCGAGGAGGCTCAGAGGAGCTCTCCGGGAACCTCGATCTCCATCTCGAGCATCCCCTGGCCGTGCGTCTTGCCCTGGGCGTCGGTCAGCAGGCTCGCGGTGCCGCCGCCGCCCAACGCGTCGTGGAGGAGGAAATTGAGCGCCAGGAGATTCGGCACCTCGAAGCGCTCCACCGCGCCGCGGCAGACGGCGCTGAAGTGACGGGCGACGCGTTCGACCGTCACTTCGCGCACCAGCACTTCGTAGAGAGCCGGCGAGCCGGCGATCAGGCCGACATTCGACGCATCGCCCTTGTCGCCCGAGCGGGCATGGGCGATGCGGGAGAGCGGCACGATGACGTTCCCAGGCGCAGCCATCAGATGGCCTCCACGGTCACTTCGAGCGTGCGTTCGATCTCTTCGCGCGAGAGGAGCGCCGGCCAGTAGGCGACGACCTCCTGCGCCTTGGGCCGGCCGCCAGCGAAGCCGGTGACGCCCGGCGGCCCGGCGGTGACGAGCGGCGCGATCTCTTTGCCGAAGCGGTCGATCTTGGCGCGATCGCGGCCGCGCACGGCCAGCCGCAGGACGACCTCTGGCGGATCGGCGGGCGCGGCGAGGATCCCCGGCAGAACGCCCGAGACGCCGAGCAGCTCGGTCATCCGGTCTTCGGAACCGAAGGTGACGCCAGCGCGCTCGAGGCGCTTCCAGACGATCTCCGCCGCCAAGCGCGCCTTCTCCACGGCGCGCGGCCCGGAGACGGTGACCTGCCCGGCCGCCTTGTAGCCATCGAGGTACGAGGCCGAGATCTTCAGAAAGGGGGTCTTCGGACGGCCGGTGATGCCGGAAACGCGGACGCGATCAACCCCTTCCTGCGCCAGCCGGATCGACGTGAAGTCGGCGGTGACGTCGGGCGTGATGTAACTCTTCGGATCGCCCATCTCGTAGACCAGCTGTTCGGAGACGGTGTCGACGGTGACCATGCCGCCGGTGCCCGGGTGCTTGGTCACCACGAAGCTGCCCGAGGCCTCGACCTCGGCGATCGGATAGCCGACCTTCCACAGCTCGGGAACCTCCCACCAGCGGGTGAAGTTGCCGCCGGTCGCCTGCGCGCCGCACTCGAGGATATGGCCGCAGATCGTCCCGGCGGCTAGCCGGTTCCAGTCGTCCGCCGCCCAGCCGAATTCGTGCACCAGCGGGCCGAGCGCCAACGCCGTGTCGGTGACCCGGCCGCAGAGCACGATGAGCGCTCCGCCGTCGAGCGCCTCGGCGACCGGCCGGGCGCCGATGTAGGCGTTGGCGGAAGTCACCTGGGAGGCGAGCGGCGCGAGCGGCTCTCCCGAGTCCATGTTGGCAAGCGCATGGCCGCGCGCCAGAAGGTCGGGCAGCCGGCCTAGCAGATCGTCCCCTTCGACCACCCCGACCTTGAAGCCCGAGATGCCGAGCTCGCGCGCCACTTCGAAGATCTTGGCCCGGCAGGCCTTGGGGTTGAGCCCGCCGGCGTTGGTGACGACGCGGATGTTCTTCTCCACCAGCTGCGGCAGAGCGCGGCGGATGAAGTCGATGAAGTCGGTGGCATAGCCGGCGGCAGGGTTCTTCAGCTTCTGCCGCATCATGATCGAGAGCGTGACTTCGGCGAGGTAGTCCATGCCGAGGTAGTCGATCCGTCCACCCTCGATGAGATGGAGCGGCGCGTCGACGCTGTCCCCCCAGAACCCCTGCCCGTTGGCGATTCGCACGGTCTTCATTGGCTTGCGAAGGCTAACACGTGGGCCTGCGCCGCTCCGGTTTGAGCGCAAGAAACCGGTAGCCCAGCCTCCGCGCGGTCCGCTACTTTTCTCTCCAGAAATGGGGGTGGCTTCCTTCACCCCCTCGACCCAAGGAGACCACCGTGTCCGATCCCGCCCCGCTCGCCCCCCCGACCGCAGCCCGCGCGCCGCGACCCACTCCGCTCGAAGTGCTAGCGTCGCCGGAGTCGATGCCGCCGAAGACCGGAACGTCCGTGGCCGAAGTCCAGATGCCCCTTTACCGGAAAAGAAGCGACGCCAGCGAAGACGTCGCCACCGCGCGCTGGCGCGCGGTGCACGACCGGGATCGCACCGCGGACGGCAGCTTCGTGTTTGCGGTGAAGACGACCGGGGTCTACTGCCGTCCTTCTTGCCCGGCGCGTCGCCCGAACCCGAGAAATGTGACCTTCTTTCTGGACGGCGCCGCCGCCCGGGCGGCCGGATTCCGCGCCTGCCGGCGCTGCCGGCCCGACGAGGTGCCGGCGATCGAGCGCGCCGTCGCCCACGCGCGGCAGATGCTCGACGCGGCCGAGGGCCAGACGATTGCGCTCGCCGAGCTCGCCGCGGCGGTCGACCTCTCGCCGGCCCACCTGCAGCGTGAGTTCCTGCGCCGCATCGGGCTGTCACCGAACCAATACGCGCTCGCCCACCGCGCCGAGCGGCTGAAGCGCGAGCTCGAACGCGGCCGGCCGGTGCTCGACGCCGGGTTCGAGGCG
>JBGARM010000226.1:0-2144 GCA_044230215.1 Thermoanaerobaculia bacterium
ACCGCTTTCGTCCCTCAGTTGCCGCTCGACGCGCCGCCGGAGATATCCAGGAACGAGCCGACGTTCTTGAGGGTGATCGACAAGCGGTAGTCGCGATCGACCACCAGGCCGCGAGTGTACTCGCGCCCTTCGAGCTGCACGCTCCAGCACTGCGACAGGTAGCTCAGGAAGTAGCGCTGCTGCTGGATATCGCTGTTCTCGACGTCGTAGTTGACCTGGCCCTCGAGCCGCAGGCGCTGCGGCAGGATCTCGTAGCCGAAGGAAAAGCGGATCTGGTCCGAGATCGTGTCCGAGCGCCCGGGGTCGTTGTAGCTCTCCGACGCATAGCGGGTGAACCAGGTGAGGCCGAGATTGCCGCGGCGCAGCTTCGCGGTGCCGGAAAGTGAGGTCGAATCGAGGCCGGTGAAGAGCGTGTTGTAGGCCGCCTGCGCCTGCAGGCTGAAGGAGCGGCTCGGGTTGAATCGCAGCTTCGCGAACAGCGGGCTCGACTGGTCGGTCGTGAGGCCGTCGCGCGACCGCTGCAGCGGCTGCGTCTGGTCGAACGAGTAGGCCTGCGAAAGCTCGAAGGAGAGGATCTCGAACGCCCCCCCCTGGGTCGCGTCTGCCGGCCGCGCCAGAACGCGGTTGATCAGCGCGATCTCGGCGATATTGCTGGGAATCAGCAGGTCGATCTCGTCGAACTGCGCCACCCGGTCCTGCTCGTCGAAGGCGCCGAGGTAGCTGTACGTCCAACGCGGCTCGATGACGTGCTTGAACTTGGAGAAGCTCTTGCCGCCGGTCTCGAAGATGCGCGAGAACGACGGCCCCACCATCTCGACGCTGCCGGACGGATAGACGCGGGTCAGGGTGTCGCCACAGTAGACCTCGTCGCCGGCGACGGTCTGGTCGCCGCAGCGGTGCTCGCCCACTCCGGTATCGGGATCGACCTCGTACGTCGCGTAGCTGTCGCCCCACCAGGTCGCGCGCCCGCCGGCGGCGACCGCGACCGAGAGCCAGGGCGCCGGCCGCAGCGGCAGCTTCACCTCGGGCTGCAGGTCGAAGCGGCCGTAACCCGTGCTGTAGGACCCGGCGCGTTCGGTAGAGAGGTAGTTCGCGGTGGCACCGAGCGAGAGGTAGAAGGGACTCGCTCCGAGCTTGCGCTCGCGAAGGCGGTAGGCGATCTCGGGCAACTGGCTCTGCAGGACGGTCTCCTGATCGTTGCCGAGGAAGGTCTCGCGCCGGTCGGCGAGGATGTTGAGCGAGTGCGCTCCCCAGTTGCCGGAAACGAAGGCGTTGGAGTAGACGTACCGCCGGGTGTTCTGGCTCTCGCTGCGCTCGAAGTCGCGGAAGACCTCGAAGTCGCTGTAGTGCTCGACGGCGACGACGCCGCGCATGCCGAAGGGGAGCTTGTCGGCGACATGGGCCCAGTCGAGCCGCCAGGCGTCCTTCTGCAGCTCTTCGTTGTGGAAGAAATAGAACCGCGCGTTGCCCTTGGTGGTGTCCGAGGGCCGGTAGCGGAACTCGTCGCCGGCGCCATAGAAGCCCTCGGTGTAGCCGTCGACGTAGAGGGTGTTGTCGTAGCTCGGGCCGAGCACCTGGTACCAGGCGAGCCCGAGGTACTCGCCACGTCGCTTCGAATAGCCGATGTTCGGCACGAGGAGCCCTGAGGTGCGTTCGGTCTTCGCCGGCCAGAGCATGTAGGGCCAATAGAAGACCGGCAGCTTCTTCACCCGGAGGCGGGCATTCTTGATGTGCGCGTAGCCTTCGACCTCGACCTCCGCCGAGGACATCGCGAAGCTCCAGTCCGGCGACTTGTCGCCGGTGCAGGAGGTGAAGATGCCGTTGTCGACGGCGAAGTCGTTGGGTCCGGTCTTCGAGATGACATCTCCCGAAAAATAGTAGTCCGGGTGGACGAAGGCGGTCGCCTGCCAGAAGGTTCCGGTGCGCTGCTCGAGGTCGAAGTCGACGCGCTGGCCGGAGATCCGTTGCGGCCCCTGGTCGAAGACCACGTCGCCTTCGGCCTGAACCGTCATGGTGTCGCGGTCGAGAGACAGCCGCTCGGCATGGACGATGACGTCGCGGAAGTGAATTTCCACGGCGCCGCTCGCGGTCACCTGGGTCTCGCCGAAGCTCTCGAGCTCGGCAGCGGACCCCGAGATCGTGCC
>JBGARM010000226.1:2154-5473 GCA_044230215.1 Thermoanaerobaculia bacterium
CGGTCCGGGGCGGGTGCGGCCGGAGCCGCCGCAGGCGCCGGAGTCGCCGCCGCCGGCGCCGTGATCGCGGGCGGCCCGGCCGGCGGATCCTCCTGCGCCCGCACGGTTCCTGGCAGCGCAGCGAGCAGCATCCCCATGGCGCCGAGCACTCCGAGCGCGCCGGACACTCCGGACGCAGTGCTTCCGGAGTGCCTGACGGGCGGGGCGGGCACGGCGAACGGAGCCCGGCCGCAAGGACGGGCCATCAGGCGAGCCGTTCGACCACCACGGCGGTCGCTTCTCCGCCGCCGATGCAGATTCCGGCACAGCCACGCTTCAGGCCGCGCTCCTCGAGAGCGGCCAGCAGGGTCACCAGGATGCGCGCCCCGGAAGCGCCGATCGGGTGTCCGAGTGCCACCGCGCCGCCGCGCACGTTCAACTGCTCGTGCGCGATCCCGAGGTCGCGCATACAGGCGAGCGCGACGACGGCGAACGCCTCGTTGATCTCGAACAGGTCGATGTCCGCCACCGAAAGGCCGGCGCGGTCGAGCGCCTTGCGGATCGCCGCTACCGGCGCGGTCGTGAACCACTCGGGCTTCTGGGCGTGCGAGGCCTGGGAGACCAGCCGGGCAATCGGCTTCACCCCCAGGCGCTTCACTTCGTCGCCCGTCGCGAGCACGAGCGCCGCCGCCCCGTCGTTGATCTTGCTGGCATTGGCGGCGGTCACCGTACCGTCCTTGTCGAACGCCGGCTTCAACCCGGCCATCTTCTCGAGATCGGACTTTCCCGGCTCTTCGTCGCGGTCGACGACGGTCGTGCCCTTGCGCGAGACGATCTCGTACGGCACGATCTCGGCCGCGAAGCGGCCGCTTTCCTGCGCGGCGCGCGCCCGGGCGTAGCTCTCGCGCGAGTAGGCGTCCTGCTCCTCGCGGGTCAGCTTGTACTCGCGGGCGCAGATCTCGGCGCAGCTGCCCATGTGCTTGTCGCCGTAGGGGTCCCACAGGCCATCGTGCACCAGGGAATCGACGAGCTTGCCGCCGCCGAGCCGCAACCCGTCGCGCACGCCCACCGCGAGGTAGGGCGCCTGACTCATGTTCTCCATGCCGCCAGCCGCAACCAGTGAGAAATCGCCGCAGCGCAGGTCGTTCGCCGCCGACATCACGGCGCGCATGGCGGAGCCGCAGACCTTGTTGAGGGTGATGGCGCCGGTCGACTCCGGGCAGCCCGCGCCGAGCGTCGCCTGGCGGGCCGGTGCCTGACCGATCCCGGCCGCGAGGACGCAGCCCATGTAAACCTGCTGCAGATCGGCGGGGGCGACACCAGCGCGTTCGATCGCGCCGGCGAGAGCGCGGGCACCCAGTTTCGGCGCCGCCTGATCCCGAAAAACGCCCTGGAAAGCGCCGATCGCAGTTCGCGCGCCGGCGAGGATGTAGACTTCGTGCATCTTCCTTGTCCTCCGGGACTTGCGAATTGCGTGGGGCGTCCTTCAAGATCGCCAAAGGGACGCCGGACAGCGCGGAATGCTAGCACAGGCGGTACTCCTCCCCGGACCCATGAGAGCCCTCGGAATCGACTTCGGCGAACGCAGAATCGGAGTCGCCATCTCCGATCCGGAGGGCAGCTACGCCCTGCCCAGCGAAACCCTCGCGCGCACCGACGACGCGGGCGCCCTCGCCGCCATCGCGGAGATCGCCCGGCGCGAAGGCGTCGCCTGGATCGTGGTCGGCGAGCCGCTGCGCAGCGATGGCTCGGCCGGCCCGCCGGCCGTCCGGGCGCGGCGTTTCGCCGCCCGGCTGAGCAGCCTTTCCGGCCTGCCGGTCGAGACCATCGACGAGACGCTGACCAGCCGGGAGGCGGACCACCGCCTGCGCGAAGCCGGCGTCCCGCCAGCCCGACGCCGCGAGAGACGCGATGCGCTCGCCGCGCAGTTGCTGCTGCAGGAGGCGCTCGACCGCCGGCGGACCCGACCGGCGTGACGGCCCCCAGCCAGCCGACCGAGAGCCGGCCGCCCGCGACACCCGCGGAGTCGGCCGCCGGCGCTCGCCGCTTCCGCGGCCGGCGTTCGCGGCTGGCGCTCCTGCTTCTCTTTTTCCTCGTCCTCCTGCTGGCCGGAGGCGGTGGCGCTCTCTGGGCCTGGCGCGAGCTGCATCGCTCCGGCCCGGGTCTGCCGGGCGCGAGCCCCGTGTTCGTCGTCCAACCCGGCGAGAGCGCCGGCCAGATCCTCCGCCGCCTCGAGAGCTCGGATCGGATTCGCTCGGCGCTGCTCGCGCGCGCCTGGCTCCGCTGGGGTCTGGATGCACCGCACCTCAAGGCCGGCGAGTACGAGCTCGCCTCCTCCCTGTCGACCGTCGAGATCCTGGCCAAGCTGCAGCGGGGAGAGGTCCGAACGGTCGCGGTCACCCTCGTCGAAGGGCTCGACGTCGACGAAACGGTGTCGGCGCTCGCCGACGCCGGCCTCGGCGAGAGCGGACGACTGCGCGCCGAGTTCGCGAGCCCGGGGCGGATCTCCGCGCTCGACCCGGCTGCCGACCACCTCGAGGGCTACCTCTTCCCGGACACCTATCGCTTCGCTCCCGGCACGGCGGAACGCGAGATAGCCGATACCCTCGTGGCGAATTTCCGTCGCCAATACGAGGCCCGGGTTCTGCCGCTGCGAGAGGCGACGGACTCCCGGCCGCTGCGCGAGCTGGTGATTCTCGCCAGCCTGGTCGAGAAGGAGGCCAAGCTCGACTCCGAGCGGCCGCTGATCGCCGCGGTCTACGCCAACCGGCTGCGGCGCCACATCGGTCTCTACGCCGATCCGACGGTCATCCACGCCTTGAAGCTCCTGGGTCGCTGGAACGGGAACCTGACCAAGAACGATCTGCGCATGGAGTCGCCCTGGAACACCTATCGCGTCGCAGGTCTGCCCCCGGGGCCGATCTGCTCCCCGGGACTCGCCAGCCTCGAGGCCGCAGCGCGGCCCGCGGACGTCTCTTTTCTCTATTTCGTCAGCCGCAACGACGGCAGCCACGTCTTCTCCGACACCCTCGCGGAGCACAACCGCAACGTCGAACGCTGGCAGAAACGGCCCTGGCGCCCGCAAGCGGCCGGGCGGTAAATCCCGCGACCGGGCGGACGCCGACGGCCCCGGGACAGCGGGAACTTCGAGATTGACAGTTCCTGCGATCCGCTGTGGAATAGCCCACAGCAGCTCATCGATAACAGGGTCCTCTCCGTCGCGGCGCTCGCGCGAGCGCCGTGCCGCCGGGCCTAGGGGGCGGAATGAACACACGCGACCAGTTCGGAAACTACCTCCTCCTCAAGAAGCTCTCCGAGGATGCTTTAGGTGAGACCTTTC
>JBGARM010000227.1:0-5443 GCA_044230215.1 Thermoanaerobaculia bacterium
ACTGCATCTCCTCGCCGAAGACCTCGAAGTCGATCTCGTGCATCCGGCCGCGGCCCGACACGCGGAGCGGCGGCGGTGGCGGCGCGGCGCCGCCGCCGAAGGCGGAGGCGAACTCCGGCACCGAGCCGATCGCCGTCCAGTTCTTCATTCCGGCGGAGAAAACGTGCGCATTGCGGTCGAGCCGCCCCGACCGCACCCGCCCCACAACCTCCTCGGCCGACATCGGCCCTTCCTGCTGACCGTTCACGGCCACGTGCCACTGCGTGTCGTTCGCCATCGTCGAATCTCCCTTTCGCCGGCTCCAGGCGGGGGATCCTATCCCCGTCGCGCGCCGTCCAGATGCACGCCGGGGGCCAACTCCGCCTGTCGCTCGTCAGTTCGCGATGGCGCCCGCTGGCGCGATGCGATCGAGCAGCGCCCGGATTTCGCGCGCCAGGCTCTCGGCGGACGGCGGATCCTGGTTCTCGAGCACGATGACGGTCCACCCGCCCGGCGCGAAGTCGGCCTCGAGCACGGCGTTGGCGCCGGCGGTGCCGCCGGCGATGCCGAGCCCCCCTTGCTGGGCGAGGCGTTCCGGACCGGTGAGCCGCTTCGTCGCCAGAGCGCGCGCGAAGGCGAGAAGGTCACGCGCCGTGGAGTAGCTCCCGCCGGCGGAACTGCCGATGGCCGGCAGGGCGCTCGAGTTCGCGCGGCGCGGGGGGAGCGGCGTCTTCGGCCGCCCTCCGGCCTGCGCCGGCCCCGGATGCGCGCGCTCCTCCTGCCAGCCCTCACGGGTATAGCCGATGGCGGTGTCGGCCGGCAGGGCGTCGCGTGCCAGCCAACCCGATGCCTCCATCCCCGCGGGGGAGAAGATGCGCTCGCGCGCGACGTCGGCGAAGCGCTTGCCGGTGAGGCGCTCGACCACCAGACCGAGGACGACGTAGCCGGCGTTGGAGTAGCGCTGCGCCGTGCCGGGCTCGAACTCGAGCGGCTTGCCCGCGAACAGCGGCAGGTAGTCGGCGAGCGTCCGCAGCTTGGCGGCGGCCTCCGGCGTGAAGCGCTCGTTGAAGATGTCGCCCAGACCCGAGCGGTGAGCGAGGAGCTGCTGCAGGGTCACCTTCTCGGCGATGGCGCGATCGGGATAGTCCGGCAGATGGCGGATCAGCTTGTCTTCGAGGGAGAGCTTGCCCTCGGACGCGAGCTGGGCGATCAGCACCTGGGTGAACGCCTTGCTGATCGAGCCGATGTTGAAGCGGGTGGCGGGGCCGTTGGCCACTCCGCGTTCGCGGTCGGCCTGCCCTGCCGCGCGCTCGAGCTGCACCTCGCCGTCGCGCGCGATCAGGACGACGCCGGAGAAGGCATCTTCGGCCGCCAGAGCGTCGATGCGCGCCGCCGCTTGGGCGATCGCCTGCGACGCCGAGAGCTTCGGTCCATTGGCAGCAGCGGCATCGGCCGGCGGATTGGAGTCGAGCTGCATCGAGGCCGAGACGATGCCGCGCGGCGCCTGCGGCTCGAGTTTCATACCGACCGTCAACCAGAGCCCTTTCGCGGTCGAGTGGAAGACCAAGGCGACGTCGTTCTCGCCGCGGCGCTCGAGGCGCACGAGCTCCGCCGCGCCGAGGTCGACGCGCACCCCTGCCAGCGCTTTCGCGCGGTCGGCGACCGGACGCTGGGCGAGGGCCGAAGCCGCCCAGTTCGCAGACACCAGCGGCTCGATCGCCGCCGCGTCGCCGGCCGGCCCGGTGAGGATCGCCACCATCGCCCGCGCCCGCTCGCCGACGACGCCCGCGGGAAACGGCGGTTGCGCGAGCGCAACGGCCGCGACGAGGACCGAACCCCATCCGACCAGGGCCGAGCGAATCGCCCGGCCAGTCGTCCTGCCGTGAAGAAGTTCCATCCACCCCCCCGAATTCGAGTCTGCCGGTCGAATTGGGGATCGATCTCCCCAATTCAGGAGGCGGCGACTCGCTCCGATCCCCTCGGGGTGAACATTACACGGAGCGTGCCAGAGGACGGGTCAGGGGACGCCGCCCACCGCCGACGACCAGCGAGAGGGGTCGGCTGTCGCATCGAAGCCGTCCCAGAAGAGGGCGACCCGATTCGAGAAGCAGTAGAGATGCAGCACATAGTGGCAAGGGCTGTTCGCCCAGTCGGACCAGACCCTTCTCGGTGAGGTAGGTGCCGTTCTCGTCGACGTGCAGGCTGTTCGACGCGATACCGTCGAGCAGATCCGGTTTGGAGAAGGCGATCGGAAAGCTGTCGAGCCGGCGGAAAGGTCCGTTCGTGAGAATGCGGTCTGCGGCGTCCACCGGCGGCGCGGACAGCCAGGCGAGAAAAGAGTCCGGCCCCGGAAGGTGAGCCGCAGCGGCGAGGTTCTGGCAGATGCGGTCGCCGCCGGCCAGGCCGTCGAGGCCGTCGGCTGCGGGCCAGGTCGCGAAGTTGCCGTTGCCCGTGGCGGAGCTGATGAAGGCGATCGCGCCCGGAATCCAGGCAAGGCTCGGGCCGGTTCCCACTCCGGGCTCCAGGCAAAGCAGGTGGAGTGGCTGGTCGCAACCGATCAGAGCGTTGCCGCTCCACTGGTAGGCCGACGCGCTCGAGTTGCCGGCCGAAAGCTGCAGTCCCGGCGAAGCGCTCGTCCAGTCGGAGCAGGTCCGATCGGGAACGGCCGCACCGGAGAAGAACGTACCGGTCAGGAGCCACCCCTCGACGACCTCGTCGCCGTTCTCGTCGGTGAAAAGAGGTCGATAGACGGCGAAAGGCGCATTCGTCAGCTCTTCGAGCTTGGCCGCAAACGGCGTGACGCCGTTCGCCAGATACCAGGGTCCGCCACCGGACTGGGCGCCGCCACCGCAGCCGGTGTCTTTCTTGCCGGAGAGACCCTGCACATGGCAGTACGCATCCGTCGCCGAGGTCGAGATCCAGGCGCGATAGGTCGCCGCATTGGGCAGCGGGGCGGGCAGAGCCGCCGCCGCCCGCGCCCGGCAGACCGCGTCCGCCTTGTCGAGGACGGTCGCGCCGCTGGCCCCCGCCCAGCTCGAGATGTTGCCGGAGCCGGTGACCGAGGTGACGAACGCCCGACGGTTCACCGCCGAGGCCGGCACGGCAATCCCGACGAGTAACAGGGCAGCCAGCATCCGCATCCGCATCACGTTCTCCTCCTCGTGGACGAGGTGTCGCGAGGGAGCCTGCCAGCACCCTCGCGCCCGCGGTATCGCATGCGCATGCGACCGGCGAGACTGTGCGCCCGCCCTCCTCTTCGCTGGAGATGCGCAAGCGCCCCGCGGCGGAGGCCAGGGCCGGCCCGGGCGCGGCGCGTGAACCCGGCGTTGCGATTTGCGTAGTATTCCCGAACCCAACCGAAAGTCGCGGGGGACGAGGAGATCGCCATGAGCGGAGTCCGGGTGCTGGTGGGGACGAAGAAGGGGGCGTTCGTGCTGACGGCGGACGGCAAGCGCGACAGGTGGGAGATCGCCGGTCCTTTCTTCGGCGGCTGGGAGATCTACCACCTCAAGGGGTCGCCGGCCGACCCTAACCGGATCTACGCCTCGCAGACCAGCGGCTGGTTCGGCCAGCTCGTGCAGCGCTCGGACGACGGCGGCAAGAGCTGGGAGCCGGTCGGCAACCAGTTCACCTACGACGGCGCGACCGGCACCCATCTCTGGTACGACGGCACCCAGCACCCCTGGGAGTTCAAGCGCGTCTGGCACCTCGAGCCGTCGCTTCACGACCCCGACACGGTCTACGCCGGCGTCGAGGACGCGGCGATCTTCCGCACCACCGACGGCGGCAGGAGCTGGCATGAGCTCGCCGGCCTGCGCGGCCACGATTCTGGCGCGCGCTGGCAGCCCGGCGCCGGCGGCATGGGCCTCCACACCATCCTCCTCGACCGGCAGAACCCCGGCCGGATCCACATCGCCATCTCCGCCGCCGGCGTCTTCAGAAGCGACGATGGCGGCGCCACCTGGCGGCCGATGAACCGCGGCCTGCGCTCGGAGTTCATGCCCGACCCGGGAGCCGACGTCGGCCACTGCGTGCACCGCATCGCGATGCATCCGTCGCGGCCGGAGACGCTCTTCATGCAGAAGCACTGGGACGTCATGCGCAGCGACGACGGCGGCGGGAACTGGCGCGAGGTGAGCGGCAACCTGCCCTCCGACTTCGGCTTCCCCATCGACGTCCATGCGCACGAGCCGGAGACGATCTACGTCGTGCCGATCGAGAGCGACTCGCTGCACTATCCGCCGGAAGGCAAGCTCCGCGTCTACCGCAGCCGCACCGGCGGCCACGAGTGGGAGGCGCTCACCCACGGTCTGCCGCAGAAGGACTGCTACGTCAACGTGCTGCGCGAGGCGATGGCGGTCGACGAGCTCGACAGTTGCGGCATCTACTTCGGGACGACCGGCGGACAGGTCTACGCCTCCGCGGACGGCGGCGATCACTGGCAGGCGATCGCCCGCGACCTGCCGGCGGTGCTCTCGGTCGAGGTTCAGACGCTGCCGTGAGCGCCGCCGGCGGCGGAGTCGTGCACGTCGTCCGGGTCGTGCTTCCCGCTCACCTGCGCAACCTGGCGCAGGTCGGCGGCGAGGTCGAGCTCGAGGTCACGGCTCCAGTGAGCGTCGCCACCGTGCTCGACGCGCTCGAAGAGCGTTATCCGATGCTCCGCGGCACCATCCGCGATCACGTCACTCGCAAGCGTCGAGCGTTCCTGCGCTTCTTCGCCTGCATGGAAGACCTCTCGAACGACCCCACCGACCGGCCCCTCCCGGCTGCGGTCGCCGCCGGCACCGAACCCCTCCTGGTCGTCGGCGCGATCGCCGGCGGCTGAGTTGAAGCCGCTCTTCTTCGCCGCGCCCGCCGCCTTTCGTGAGTGGCTGACGGCGCACCATGCCGACGCCTCCGAGCTGCTGGTCGGTTTCCACAAGCGCGCCAGCGGCGAGGCGAGTCTCACCTGGCCGGAGTCGGTCGACGAGGCGCTGTGCTTCGGTTGGATCGACGGCGTGCGGCGGCGGATCGACGAGACGAGCTATTCGATCCGATTCACGCCGCGAAAGGCCGGCTCCGTCTGGAGCGCGGTGAACATCGCCAAAGTCGAGAAGCTCGAGCAGGAGGGGCGGATGACCGACGCCGGCCGGGCCGCCTTCGCCCGGCGCCGCGAGAATCGCTCCGGCATTTACGCCTACGAGCAGCGCCCGCAGGAGCTGCCGCCCGAGTACCGCGCGATCCTCGACCGGGACGCGAAGGCGGCGGCCGACTTCGACGCCCGCCCCGCCGGGTACCGCAAGACCGCGATCTGGAAAGTCGTCAGCGCCAAGCAAGAGGCCACGCGACAACGTCGCGGTCCATCGAGACGCTCAGGTCCCACGGGCCAACTGCCGCCACGTACAACTCGGCGAGGCCTTCATCTTCGCCGGGCTCGAGCTGCCTCCAGGCGTTACTGGTAACGGACACCGAGGTCCTCCTTTCG
>JBGARM010000228.1:0-5433 GCA_044230215.1 Thermoanaerobaculia bacterium
GGGAAGGCGGCGCCTTCGACCACACGGCGGTGATCGCCGTCGAGACCGACAACGAGTTCCTCAACCTGCCGCCCTTCGGCGGCAACACCACCGACGCGACGGACTACATCGCCGACCTCGTGGCCTACTCGTCGACGATCTACACCGACGAGCTGCAGACCTCCTGGGTGCTGGGCGACGTCAGCCTGTGGGCGGTGGCCGATCCCTGGGTCATCTCCGACCCCTCCTGCGGCCTGCTCGAATTCGGCCGCTACTGGAACCTGACGCATGGCGCGACGGTGCGGACGGTGAGTCACTTCCTGAGCGGCAAGTCCACCAACGCCGGCATCGCCTGGGTGGGGGTTCTCTGCCGCGCCCCCTTCTCGGTGAACCCGGTGGACTTCGGCGGCTGTCCGGCCCCGGTCAACACGACGGGCAACTACGGCGGCGGCTACGGTTTCACCTCGGGAATCGACGGCAACTTCGACATCAACAGCCCGTCGGTCGTCTGGGACATCGAGGCCTTCGCGCACGAGATCGGCCACAACTTCAACTCGCCGCATACCCACTGCTACCAGAACGTCGGCGGCAATGCGGCGGCGGTGGACAACTGCTATGCCGGGCAATGCGGCACCACGGGCTGCTTCTGCGGAACAGCCGCCCTGCCCGGACCCGCGAGCAGCGGCGCCGGCACGATCATGAGCTACTGCCACCTGCTCGGCGGCGGCCTGAGCAACACCTCGCTCACCCTCGGCCTCGGCCACCCCTTCGGCGTCATGCCCGAGCGGGTGCCGAACCGGATGCGCAGCCACGTGGTGAGCGTCGCCGCCGGTAACCCCTCCTGCCTGGCGCCGATCGGAATCCTCTTCATCGACGGCTTCGCCAGCGGCAACACTGGCGCCTGGTCGGCGACGGTTCCCTAGGGCCTCGGCGCCGGCGGACCTGCACCTCTAGGGTGCCGGGAAGGCCACGATGTCGCCGAAGCTGCCGAACTGGCCGAGGGCGTTGTGGTAGATCCGCGGCGGTCCGCCAGCGACGGTGTCGGCGACGGTTAGCGTGTATTCCACGTTCGACAGCGCGCCGTAGTAGACCCAGAAGTGCTGGTTGAAGGCGGAGCCGTCGACCAGCTTGGCGACGACCTCGACGTTCGACTCGCTGAAGAACCAGAAGTAGCCGGTGTCGGGCGTGAGCTGCTGGACGTAGGCGACGCCGGAGTGCCCGGCGAAGTCGGTCCATTCCGCTTCGACCTGGAAGCGGCCGTCGAGGAGGCAGAGGCTCGTCGACGTCGGGATGCAGGTCCCGGAACTGCCGAACTCGCGGAGGACGGGCGGATTCGGCGTCGGCGCCGCGACGGTCGCCGGTGTCGACGCAGCAGCGGAAGCTGCGGGCGCGGAGAGCGCCCCGGGTTCGGCAGGCAGAGCTTCGATGTCGCCGAACGAGCCGAACTGGCCGAGCGTGTTGTGGTACTCCTTGCTCTCGCCGGTGACGGTGTCCTCAACCGTGATCCAGTACTCGACATTCGAGAGCGCGCCGTAGTAGACCCAGTAGTGTCCGTTGAGCCCCGTGCCGTCGATCACCTTCACCGTGAGCTCGACATTGGCATCATCGAAGAACCAGAAGTAGCCGGTGTCGGTGGTGAGGGGCCGGGCATGGGCGACGCCTTCGCGACCCTGGAAATCTCGCCAGTGCGCCGCCACTCTGAACCTCGCGGCGCGCAGACAGAGGTCGGTCGAGCTGGCGGCGCACACGTCGAAGGCGGCCAGCGCGTAGAGGAGTTGCGTCTCCGAGCCCAACTCCCCAGCGGGAAGGAGCAGATGGCTGTTCGCCAGGACGAGAGCGTCCGACGGTGTGTCGAACCCGAAGGGGGTGATTGCCGCGAAATTCGAAAGTCGCTGGGCGGGCGCTTCCTCGGGGCCGAAGCTATATAGCTCAAGCCCGTCGACCTCATCCCGGTAATCGAACAAGAGCCTGGGGCCGATCACCTGATGGAAGTCGAGTGAGTACTCGCAGAGGGAGTTGCAGGGTGTCTCGAGCCTCGATGCGACTTGATAGGGGGGCTCCAGTTGAAAGAGCTGGACGCCTTCAGAGGAAGTCTGCGAAGGAAAAACCAGCCTTCCGCCGACCGATTCCAGCCACGAGTAGTCAGCGGAAACTCCGCAGTTCGACGAGCACACAGTCTGAATCAGCCGATCGTCGGTCCCATCCATCCGCACTCGGCGCACTTCCAGTGAATTGAGATCGCTGAAGTAGAGGTAGAAGGCGAAAGGCTCGATGAGCTCGAACATCTGGACGCTGTAGGGAAAGTCGAGCGATTCCCACCGCGTTCCCTGTTTGAGGACGCGCGTGCCCTCAGGGGTGCCGTCGCTCAACCAGAGGCTCGCGGGTCCTCCTTCCTCATCGCGGACGATCGAGAGCGCAAGTCCGTTGCGCACTTCGATCGGAGAGGGATTCCCCGGCAGCGGGCCCGAGAACGTCGTGCCGGAGATCGATCCGTCCGTCTTCCATAGCCCCAGTTGATCCGCCGGCACAATTCGCGAAGGTGCCCAGAAGGATCCGCCGGCGATCAGAAGGATCCGGGATGGGGACGGGCGCCGAGGTCCCTTCCGCGGTTCCGTCGGTGCGGTAGAACCGAATGCCTTCCCCGAGGATGGAGAGTCGGAAGTAGGCTGCCAGGAGATCTCCTCCGCAGACCTGCGATTGATCGCCCGGGTGCGCCGCCGGGAGTCCTCCGAGTGGGCCTGTGCCGCCCACCGTCCCGTCCGAGGTCCAAATGAACTGCCCAAGCTGGGTGTTGCGAAAGATGATCCTGGGTCCGGTAATGGCGTACGACTCTGGCATGAAGAGATCGACGCCGCTGGCCTGAGAAGCATTGAGCAGGGGATAGGTTCCGCCGGGAGTGCCGTCGGTCCTCCACAAGTTGCGCTCCAAAGCTCCCAAAGAGGAATCGCGGGCGTAGAAGAAGGCGACTCCGGCGGTCGTCGATCCCAGCACTTGGATCGGGTAAGTACCTTCGCAAGGCGGCGGACAAGGATCGACAAGGATGCGCGTTCCGGCCGCTGTCCCGTCCGTCCACCAGACGGTGTTACGCCCCTCCATCGATCGCGAAACGAAGATGGCGCCGGACCCCAGAGCTGTCACCTGCTCTGGGCGAACGGCTTCGGTCGACAGTGCCACCTCGGCCGCCGAGGCGCTCCCCACAAGACCTAGTGCTAGGGAGACTCCCAAGACGAGGAGGTGCCGAACGGGGTGATGTGTGCGAGGTGGCATTCCGAGGCCTCTCTTTCCCACGACTCTGCAGGCATACTACTCGCACGGCGTCGAAGGTCGGCGACGGTCCCCGCATGTCGGAATCGCGCCGCTGAGGAGACCCAGATGACGTTCAGATCGAGGGTAGACCGCATTGTCATCTTCACCGGCGCCGGAGTCTCGGCCGAGTCCGGCCTCGCCACCTTTCGCGGCGTCGGGGGTCTGTGGGCCGATTTCGACCCAGCGACGCTGGCGACGCCGGAGGCGTTTGCGCGTGAGCCGAAGCGGGTCTGGGACTGGTATGTCTCGCGCTACGTCGGGGTGCGCGACTCCGAGCCCAACGCGGCGCATCGGGCGATCGCCAGATTGGAGCGCACTTTTCCGTCTTTACTCGTCGTGACACAGAACATCGACCGGATGCACCAGCGTGCCGGGAGCTCGAAGGTCCTCGAGCTCCACGGCAACATCTGGAATGCGCGCTGCAACGCCTGCGGGCGGGAGGTGGACATGGCGACGCTCGTCGACTTCGCCGACCCCGGAGGGGACTCGCCCCGCTGCGGCTGTGGGGGGCGGATGCGCCCGTCGGTCGTCTGGTTCGGCGAGCGGCTGCCGCTGGGGGTCTTCGAAGAGGCCGCCGAGGCCGCGGCCGGGTGCCAGCTCTTTCTCGTCGTCGGCACCTCGGCTACCGTCTACCCGGCGGCTGGCCTCATCGAGCTCGCGGCGCGGAACGGCGCCTTCGTCGTCGAGGTCAACCGCGAGGCGACGCCGCTGTCGCATCTCGCCGACCGCTCCTATCGCGATCCGGCGGGGGAGGTGCTGCCGCGGCTCGTCACGCGCATCGAGCGACGGCTCGAGGCCGACCGCGAGGCCGAGCTCCGCGACCTGTTCGGAGACGAGCCCTGACCGAGTCGCTCCGCCCGGCGCGGACCGGTTCGGTCCTCATCCGCGAGCTGCCGGCCGACGAGCGGCCGCGCGAGCGCCTGCTGGCGCAGGGGGCACGGGCGCTGGGCGACGCCGAGTTGCTGGCGATCCTGCTGCGGACGGGCAGGCCGGGGGCCTCGGCGATCGAGGTGGCGCGCGAGATTCTGACCGCCATCGGCGGACTTCCCGGGCTCGCCGGCACCGGCGCCCAGGGTCTCCTGCGCAAGGGACTCGGCGAGGCCAAGGCGGCGGCGCTCCTCGCCGCGGCGGAGGTCGGCCGGCGCCTGGCGCGCAACGATGCCGTCGAGCGCGCCGTGCTCGGCGCACCGGCCGCCGTCGCGAGCTATCTCGCCCTGCGCTACGGCGTGCGCGATCAGGAGGTGATGGGCGCGCTCTACCTCGATACCCGAAACCGGCTGCTCGCCGAGCGCGAGCTCTACCGCGGCACCGTCAACCGCGCCGCCGTCGAGCCGCGGGCGATCCTCAAGGAGGGGCTGCTGCATGGCGCCTGCGGCATGGTGGTCTTCCACACCCACCCGTCGGGCGACCCGAGCCCGAGCCCGGAGGACCTCGCCTTCACCCGCCGCCTCGCCGAGGGGGGCGAGCTCGTCGGCGTACGGCTGGTCGACCATCTGATCCTGGGCGGCGTCGGGCGCTGGGTTTCGCTGCGCGAGCGCGGCGCATGGTAATTTGAGGACCGTGCGCGGCAAGGATCTCCATCTCGACTGTTTCAGCGGCCTGGCGGGGGACATGTTCCTCGGCGCCTGCCTCGACCTGGGGATGCCGGCGAGCGTCGTCGCCGAGGCCGCCGCCAGCCTGAACCTGCGCGGCATCTCCACGGAGGCCCGCAAGACCACCCGCGCCGGCTTCGCCGGCACCCGGTTTCGGGTTCTCGACCACGGCCAGCCGATCGAGGGGCCCGATCCCGAGGAGCGAGTCCCTGGGGCAGCCGCGGACAGCCAGTCAGAAAGGCTTCCAGTAAATGAGGGTGGCGTGGGGGGCGGCAGTGGGGCGGTGGGTCACTCTCATCCGCACAGCCACTCTCATCCACACGCTCACGCCCACGCGCACTCGCACGCCGACGAAGCGCGCGCCGCGACTGCCGCGTCTGGTCACGAGCGCGACGCGGAGCACCCCCTTTACCAGCAAGCTTTTTCTGCAGGTTCGCCGGCTGGGTCGCACGAACACCGGCACGAACCTGGGCACGAACATGGACACAGTCATTCTCATGATCTTGGCCACGGCCGGAACCTGCCGGAGATCCTGGCGCTGATCGACTCCAGCGAG
>JBGARM010000229.1:0-5375 GCA_044230215.1 Thermoanaerobaculia bacterium
TCTCGACCGAGCAGACCAGCCGGGCCAGCCCCTCCTGCGGGGCGCCGCGGTCGTTACCCCGCCACCCACCGCTGACCGCGATCAGGCCGTGCGGCTTGCTCGACTGGGACAGCACCGCCGCCGCCCCCTCGGCGATCAGCAGGTCGTTGCCCATCAGGATGTCCCTCTGGCCGTCGTCGTCGACGTCGGCGAGCGCAATGGCTGCGCCGGTGCCGCCGCTCGGCCGGGTGCCGTAGCCCCATTGGGCGACGAACTGCGGGTTGTAGCCGGTCACCGACATGAGACCGGGCACCTCGCCGAAGCTGATCGCCTCGTCGCGCGCCACCGGCTCGCCGGGGACCACCTGATACGGGCCGATCACCAGGTCGCCCGAGAGCGGCCCGTAGTCGTCGATGTTGCCGAGTCCGTCGACGTGGATGTTGCAGTACGGCGCCTGCCCGCCGGCGCCGTCGAGGTCGGCCTCGAGCTGGAGCGCGCCGAAGAAGCAGAGCGTGAACCGGCCGAGTCCGGCCATGTAGCCGGCGTAGGCGAGCGTCGGCCCGTTCATCGCGCCGAAGCGCAGCATCTCGATGAGCGCGACGTAGGGGCTGCCCGTTCCGGCTCCGGCGCCGGTGTAGCCGACGTCGACGGTCTGCGCGGAGCCGAAGTTGCCCGCCCCGTCGCCGAGCATCCGGCCGATGAGGGTCGAGCCGCCGCACATCATGGCGAGATCGGGGTGGCTGTCGGTGCCGGGATTGAACTGGCCGATGACGATCGACTTCGCGCCGGCGCAGGTGTCGAATGCCAGCGGATCGGCGAAGGTGCCGTTGCCGTTGTTGAGCAGAACGTTGACTACGCCGACCGCCCCGCCGGCGGTGTAGCTCAGGACGACGACGTCCGGCCCGTGCACGCCATCGACGTCCCCGATGGCGACCGAGTCGAGCCCGCCGAGATGGCTCTCGAGCAGGTAGTCGGTGCGCAGGAAGGCGAACGGCGTCACCGCCGCCGCGAGCGGCGCTGAGACCAGAGCGTTCCCGGACAGGGCGATTGCCACGACCGCGGCGCCGACACCCATCCGGCGCCGCCACATCTCAATCCGTTGTGTCGGCATGGCGCATCGTGAGGCCGTTTCCGCCGCAGCGCAACCCCCTGAACGGAGGCGCCAGCCGATTCTCCTTGAGCCCCGGGGGGCGGCCGCATCCTTCAGGGGACCGTAGCGCCTGACCGGTGGATGTCGCTGGCGAGCTCGCAGCCTTCCGACTCGCGTCAGGCGGGCAGCCGCAAGCTGACGCCGCAGCCGAAAAAAGTGTCGGGAGCCGCCGCGTCGAGCCCCTCACCGGCGTAGAGGTCGAGTTGCAGGTGGCGGCCCAACAGCCAGAGCAGACCGCCGTCGGCCGAGAGCGCCGAGGCGCCCGCTGCGCTCCCCGCTCCGGCGCCGAAGAGCTCGACGAAACCGCTCAGGCGATCGTTGAAGGTGACGCCCAGGCTGGCGCTGGCGAGGAGGCTCGAAAGAGTCTGCCGGACGCCGGCCTCGTTCTCTTCGCTGCTCCAGGCGACGCCGGCGTTCCAGCCCAGCGAGACCTGCGTCGAGAGGTTGTGCTGGACCGCCAGCAGCACCGCCGGGTCGGTGCGGCGCGACGACAGGTTGCGCGCCCCCACCGGCAGCGAGGTGCGCGCTTCGACGGCCACGGCGGGACGCGCTCCGGCGGCGTCGAGCAGACGGAGCTTGAACCCCAGCGAGCCGTCGCCAGCGCCGCTCGCCGTCGCACCGCCTGCGGCATCGCGTTCGCGCGCGGTGAGCCAGCCGAGCCAGCCGAGCCGCAGCTCGAAGCGCTCGCTCCAGCCGTAGCGCAGGAGCGTGCCGAAGGCGGCGTCGAGCTCCAGCCGCTGTCCCCCGGCCTCGTCGCGGGTCCGCTGCCAGCCGGTCTCGAGCTGGAAGTGCCGCGTCGGCGTGGTGTCGGTCGAGTCGGTCTGGTCGGGACGATCGGTCGAGAGCGGCAGGTCGTCGTCGGCGCGGACAGCCGACGGTCCGGCGAGCAGGCTGCAGAGGCTGGCGGCAACGAGTGCGGAACGCAGGTCCAAGCCCATGGCGGGTCAGTCTACAAAAGTCTCGCGGCGCGGCCAGTCGCCCCTCACTCCGGCTTCGCCTCCACTTCCTGAAGCCGCTCCGCCATCGTCTTCGACTGCTGCAAGAGCTCATCGCGGTCGGGATCGTCATGCTTCGCGGCGTGCTGGAAGTGCCAGGCGCCGTCGAGCACGTAGAGCACCGGATAGCGCCGGTCCGTCGCCCACTTGTAGCTCGCCGGCAGAGCCACATGGTGCGTGCGGTCTTCTTCGAGCACCGCCGAGTGCAGGCACTCCGTCTGGCCGATGACCACCGGCGCGCTCGCGCGGAGGGCGGCGCTTCCGAGCAGGTACAGAAAAGCTGCGACGAGGCGAAGGCGGCGCTTCTGGCTCATAGAGAGCCAAGAGTCCTTGCCGCGGAAAAGGCTACCGATCCCGGGGGGTGTACTCGCGCATCTGTCCGTAGAGCGGCATCAGGGTGTCGATTTCGCACGAGCTGTCGGTGAACCGGTACGAGGTCAGGAAGTCCTCGTGGCTGCGCGCCCGCCAGAGCCGCCCCTTGGGATCGACGACCAGCGAGTGGCCGACGCCGCCGCGGAAGATCACCGAGGCATCGGCCCCCTCGAAGACCGTGCACGTCCACGGCCGCTCCTCCGGATGCTCGGCCATGAAGGCCTCGATCTCGCGCACGAGCTCGCCGAAGAGCCGCGCGCGCTCGGCAGGCGACGCCGCGAGCGTCCGCGCGATCGCCTGGCTGAGCATCGGCTCGGCGGGCGAGGTGAGGACGCCGGACTGGAGCGGCGTGTCCGCAGGGCGCGAAGGCCGCGCAGGCCGGCTCACGGCTTGGTCGAGCGGCCCGAGAGCGCTGCGGCGATCCCTTCGATGTTGCCGGAGAGCAGCGCCCGCCACTGGCCTTCGAACCGGCGCAGGGTCATCGCGCTGACGCGCGAGAAGGTCATGCTGTCGGCGGACGCCGACACCCGAAAGACCACGTGCACGAGGTCGGCGCCCTCGGGGACGCTGCCCACGATCACGCCGTCGGCGGTGGCGAGCGCGGCGGCGAACTGCGGGATCTTCGTCAGCGTCGCCATCAGCCGCTGGAAGACCTCGCTCGCCGGCAGGGCGTCGAACGCTGCGACGTCGGCGACCCCGAAGAGCTGCTTTCCAGCCTCATGCGAGGTATCGCCGGCGACGACATCGTGGAACATCCGCTGCAGCGCCACCAGCGCCTCCGGATGCAGGAGCTTCGCGTACCCGGGCCAGTCTCCCGCCCGGGTCAAGGTCAGCATCTCCCGGGCGACCTCCTCCGGCGTTACCGCGGCGGCCTGCGCGGAACACACCGGCGCCATCGCGAGCAGCGCCACGACTGCAGCGATCCACAATCTCCTCATGGCGATCTCTCCCTCGGGCAATGTTCGCACGGCGCCAGACATTGGAGAAGCGGCCAAAGTGCCAGCCAGGTGCCAGATGAATTTCGAATCCAGCCAGTGTCGCACGCGGCTGCAGGCTCCCGGGAAGCGGGAGCGGGATGCTGCAGGCCATCCGGGCGCCGGCTTGCAGCGTAGAAGTCGAGGAAGCAGCTCGCTTGCGCCCCGACCCCGGAGACCCGTCCCGATGATTTCCAGCCCCGAATCGATTCGCCGTCTCCTTCGCCGAAGTCTCTGCGTGTCTGGATTGGTGATGATCGCCGCGGTCGCTGGGGTCGCCCCGGGCCGCGCCGAGTCGCCCTTCCGCCTCGAGCTCGAAGGCGGCCCGGCGTGGCAGACCCGCAACGACTTCGCCGTTCCCGGGGACGTCGGCACGCGCGTTTCGCTCGCCGACCCCCCGGCCGTGGCGGCGCTGCGCGGCACGTTGATCTGGGACTTCGGCGAGCGCTGGTCGCTGCGCGTGCTGGCAGCGCCGTTCTCGACCGAGACCGACTTCGTTGCCGATTCTCCTGTGCGCTTCGAGGACGCAGTCTTTCCCGCCGGAGTGCCTTTGACGCAGCGCTTCGAGTTCAACTCGTATCGCTTCTCGTTCCTGTACCGTTTCCGCTCCGAAGGGCCCTGGTCGTTCCGCGCCGGAGTGACCGGCAAGGTGCGGGATGCGAGCCTCTCGCTCGCCGGCAACGGCCAGTCGTCGCGCCGTGACGACCTCGGCTTCGTGCCCCTGCTCTACGGCGGCGCGCGCTACGACGCCGGCGGGCGCTGGGCCTTCGACGCCGAGCTGGACGGCCTCGGCGCGCCCCAGGGCCGCGCCATCGACCTCTCCCTGCGCGCGGAGCTGCGGGCGAGCGACCGCGTCAGGCCCTACCTCGGCGTGCGCTGGCTCGACGGCGGCGCCGACAACGACGAAGTCCTCACCTTCGCGACCGTCCACTACGCGCTCGCCGGAGTCAGCCTGCACTTCTGACCCGCTGCGCGAAGGCCAGGCGTCGGAACTCACCCACCCGGTGAAGGTGCCGGTGAAGGTGCCGCCCGATTCCCATCTCAAACCATTGCATTTCTGACACTTGCGATCGTCACCACGGATCGGCAGAGCTTCCTTCTGTCGGTCTTCCGTGCGTCAGGGGCTGGACAAGTGAGGTTTCTATCTGTACAGTTACACGTACAGTTTTGGAGACTCCCCCATGGATGCGATCACGTACACAGCCGTTCGCGCCAACCTTGCCAGCGCCATGGACCGCGTCTGCGATGACCATGAAGCGCTGATCATCACCCGCAACGGCGAGCGCTCGGTCGTCATGCTGTCGCTCGAGGACTTCAAGGCGCTGGAAGAGACGGCCTACCTGCTCCGCACGCCCGCGAACGCCAAGCGCCTGCTGGCAGCGGTCACGCAGTTGAGCGCAGGGAAGGGGATCGAGCGGAAGCTGGCAGAGTGAAACTGATTTTCGCCGAAGCCGCTTGGGAGGACTACCTCTTCTGGCAGAAGCAAGACCGGCGCATGGTCGAGAGAATCAACCGCCTGATCCGTGAAACGCACCGCGAGCCCTTCGCGGGGGCCGGCAAGCCCGAGCCGCTGCGTCACGCGCTCTCCGGATTCTGGTCTCGCCGCATCACCGAAGAGCATCGCATGGTCTATCGCGTCGAAGGCGACGCGCTCTGGATCGCACAACTGCGCTTTCACTGCTAGGGTCTGCGCGCCGGCGCTCAGCGGCCTTTCGCTGGCTCTTCAGTGCAGGGGCTCCTCCGACCCGTCCGCCCGGATGAAAACGATCTCCGGCGCGCCGACCTGAATGCCGGCCGTGCCGCCGTCGCCGCCGACGAAAACCATCCCGAGGTCCGGAAGGACGACCGCCGGCGAGCCCGGCTGGATCGCCGGGATCGGCACGACCTCGAGCACGCGGTCGTCGG
>JBGARM010000022.1:0-16967 GCA_044230215.1 Thermoanaerobaculia bacterium
GCGAGCGGCGCCGCGACCCGCTCGGTCTGATAGAAGCCGCGCGCCAGGCGGCGCGGCCAGGGGAGCGCCTGAAGGGGGCGGAGGAGCCGGCGGCGGGGCCGGGAAGGACGCCGGTGGACGCTGGGCGGTACGGTCGACGGTCTCCTCGGGGAGCTCCGGGACCTCCTGGGTGGCCGAAGTGTCGTCGTCGTCCGTCGCCGCGACCTCCGCCTGCCGCGCGCCGCCGCGGCGCAGCTCGGCGGCGATCTCGGCCGCCCGCGGATAACGCCGGTTGGGGTCCTTTTCGAGGCAGCGCGTCATGATCGCGGTCAACCCGGGCGGCAGATCCTTGATGAAGTCCTCGACCGGGGTGAACGGCTCGTAGACGATCTTGTGCGTGACCGCGGTCAGGTTCTCTCCCTGAAACGGCTTCTTCCGCGTCAGCATCTCGTAGAACACCACTCCGAGCGAGAAGATGTCGGCGCGGTGGTCGACCTCCTTGCCCTGGATCTGCTCCGGCGCCATGTAGTTGGGCGTGCCGAGGAGCTGACCCTCCATCGTCAGGTTGGAGGTATCGAGCCTGGCGATGCCGAAATCGGTGATCTTGACCTTGCCGTCCTGGGCGATGAGGATATTGGCCGGCTTGATGTCGCGGTGGACGACGCCGCGCGAATGGGCATAGTCGAGGCCCTCGGCGATCTGCGACAGGATGTCGATCATGCGGTCGTAGCCGAAAGGCTCCGGGCGCTGCATGAGCTGCTTCAGGTTCGTCCCCTTGACGAACTCCATGGCGATGAAGCAGATCCCCTCGCCGCCCTCGTCCACGACGTCGTGAATGGTGACGATGTTGGGGTGGGAGAGGATCCCGGCGCTCTGCGCTTCGCGGACGAACCGGCTGCGGAACTGGGCGAGCTCCTGATCCTTGGCCGAGAACCCGACGCGGAAGGTCTTGAGAGCGACCTGGCGGCCGATGAGCGGATCGCGCGCCAGGTAGACCACCCCCATGGCGCCCTTGCCGATCTCTTCGATGATTTCGTAGCGGCCTAGTTTCTGCGGCGCGTTGGTTGTCATTCGGGATGGGCTCGGGGAACGGCAGGGGCATTCTAGGCGCGAGCCACGGGACGGTCAATCAGCGAAGTCACGGTGCCGGGCGAGCCACTCGCGAAGCGGCAGGAAACGGGCCGGAAATGCCGGATTTAGGTGTCCGCTTTGATATGGTGCAGAGGCCGTCCGAAGCGACGCGAAAGGAGATTGCGCCCGATGCAGGTCGACAGTCCATCCAGGATCCGCAATATCGCGATCACCGGTCACAACGACACCGGCAAGACGACTCTGACGAGTGCCCTCCTCTTCACCGCGGGCGCAGCCGCTCGATTCGGGAAGATCGAGGACGGCAACACGGTTACCGATTTCGACCCCGAAGAGATCGAGCGCGGAATCTCGATCGGCCTCGGCGTCTGCCACCTGCCGTGGAAGCAGCACAAGGTCAATCTTCTCGACGCGCCGGGCTACGGCATCTTCTTTTCCGAAACCCGCACGGCGCTGCGTGTCGCCGACGCCGCGGTCGTCTGCGTGAGCGCGGTCGCCGGCGCCGAAGTCAACACCGAAAAGGTCTGGGAAGCCGCCGCCGAGCTCGCTCTGCCGGTCATCCTGCACGCCAACAAGATGGATCGCGACCGCGCCGATCTCGGTCGCTGTCTCGACAGCCTGCAGCAGACTTTCGGCCGCCAGGTGCTGCCGGTGCAGCTGCCCATCGGCGCCGAGAAGGACTTCGTCGGCGTCGTCGACCTGGTCAGGCTCAAGGCCTATCGCTTCGAGCGCGACGGCAGCGGCAAGGCGAAGGAGGAGGCGATTCCGGCAGACCTCGCCACCGAGGCCGCCGAGGCGCGCACCCGCCTCATCGAAGCCGTCGCCGAGGCCGACGAGCACCTGCTCGAGAAGTTCTTCGAAGAGGGCACCCTCGACGCGGCCGATCTCGAGGCCGGCCTGCGCAGCGCCATCCTGGGCCGCAAGCTCTTCCCGCTGACGATCGGCTCCTCGCTTCACCTGGTCGGCAGCTCGACGCTGCTCGACTTCCTGGTCGACTACGCGCCGTCCCCCGTCGAACATCCCTATCCGGCGCACACCATCGACGGCAAGACCGTGATGCTCGAGTCCGAGCCCGCGAAGCCGGTGGTCGCCCTCGTCTTCAAGACGCTCAACGATCCGTTCACCGGCCGGCTGTCGATCCTCCGGGTGCTCTCCGGAACGCTCCACAACGATGCGCAGCTGTGGAACGTTCGCGCCGAGGAGACCGAGAAGACGCATGGCCTCGTCCACCTGCAAGGCAAGCAGGGAACGGCGACGCCGAAGCTCCTCGCCGGCGACATCGGCGGCGTGCCGAAGCTCAGACTGGCGATCTCCGGCGACACGCTCGCCGCCAAGGAGCAGGTGCTCGCGGCCGACTGGATCCAGATCCCCGAGCCGGCGATGTCTTTCGCGATCGAGCCCAAGGCGAAGGGCGACGACGAGAAGATCGGCGACGCCCTGCACCGGCTGATCGAGGAGGATCCGAGCCTCCGCACCGGCCGCGACCCCCAGACGCACGAGGTACTGCTCTCGGGTAGCGGCCAGCTGCACGTCGAGATCGCCCTGGCCAAGATGAAGCGGCGGTCGAACGTGGAAGTGATCCTGCACCCGCCGAAAGTGCCCTACCGCGAGACGATCCAGAAGCCGGCGGAAGGACACGGCCGCCACAAGAAACAGAGCGGCGGCCGCGGGCAATTCGCCGACTGCCGGATCAAGATCGAGCCGCTGCCGCGCGGCGGCGAGTTCGAGTTCAAGGACGAGATCTTCGGCGGCTCGATCCCGCAGAACTACCGTCCGGCGGTGGAAAAGGGCATTCAGGAGGCCCGCACCCGCGGCTTTCTCGCCGGCTATCCGATGGTCGATTTCAGGGTGCGCCTGCTCGACGGCCAGTACCACGACGTCGACTCCTCGGAGCTGGCGTTCAAGATCGCCGGCTCGCTCGCCTACAAGGACGCCATGGAGCGCGCCGGAGCGACGATTCTCGAACCGGTGATGAAGGTCGAGATCCACACCAACGAGGAGTTCATGGGCGACATCATGAGCGACCTCTCGCATCGGCGCGGCCGGCCGCAGGGCATGGACGTCAAGAACGGCGTCCAGATCGTCCAGGCGCAGGTGCCGATGGCCGAAATGCTGAACTACGCGCCGGCGCTGCGTTCGATGACCCAGGGGCGGTCGAGTTTCCTCATGGAATACTCGCACTACGAAGAGGTCCCGCGTCTGGTGCAGGACAAGATCATCGCCGAGGCGCGCAAGAAGATGCACGAGGAACAGGAAGCTTGATTCCACCCAACCCTGAGGAGCACGTCTGATGCAGGCCAACGCTTTGCGCGCAGGAATGTGCGTGCTGCACAACAACGAAGTCTGCAGCATCATGTCGGTGACCCACCGCACCCCGGGGAACCTCCGGGCGTTCGTCCAGGTGCGGATGCGCAACCTGAAGAACGGCAACAGTTTCGAGCACCGCTTCGCCTCGACCGAGTCGGTCGAGCGCGCCATCCTCGACACGATTCCGATGGAATACCTCTACTCCGACGGCGACATGCACCACTTCATGAGCCAGGAGAACTACGAGCAGGTCACCCTTTCGAACGACGCGCTCGGCGACACGTTGCTCTATATCCTGCCCAACAGCGTGATCAAGGTCGACTTCTACGAAGGCATGCCGGTGGGTGTCGAGCTCCCCAACACGGTCATCCTCGAGATCGTCGACACCGAGCCCGGCATGAAGGGCGCAACGGCCTCGTCCAGCTACAAACCCGCCAAGATGCAGACCGGATTGGTCGTCCAGATCCCGCCCTTCGTAGAAGCCGGCGCCAAGATCGAGATCGACACCCGCGAGAACAAGTACCTGCGGCGCGTCTGACAGGGCGCGATTCGAGGCGAAGGCACCGGTTTCTTCCCGAGACCGGTGCCTCGTTCTTTTCTAGGGGCAGACTCCCCCACCAAGGGAGGAGCTCCAGGCGCAGACGTCGGAGCTCTCGAAGGAGTCGAGGAAGAGGCCGCGGCGGGCGCGCTGGCCGTAGATGCCCAGGCTGGAGCCGTCCTGCAGGTTGCTCTCCCAGACAACCAGAAACTCGCCGGCACCCGCCGGAGCGATGGCGGACCGCGTCTGGTAGTTCGTCGTGAAGCTGTTGACCCGGAACTCGCCGCTCGCGGGAACGCCCTCGGCCGAGAGGTAGCGGCCGTAGATTCCGTCGTTGTCGCCGTCGAAGCTCTGCCAGGTCACCAGGTAGCCGCCACCGGCGTCGCCGGCGATCGCCGGCTCGCGTTGGCCGCCGAGGGTTTGCTGGTTGATGCGGAAATCGCTGCCCTGGGGTAGCCCCGCAGCGTCGAAGCTGCGGCCGAAGACCCCGTCGCCCGAGCCGTCCTGGCCCGTGCTCGTCCAGACCACGACGAATCCCCCCGCAGGGTCGGCGGCGACCGCCGGACGGCTCTGCTCCCCGGTCGTGAAGCTGTTGACCGGGATCTCGGAGCCGACCGGCACTCCGGAGGCGTCGAGGCGCCGGGCCACGATGCCGTAGCCGCTCCCGTCCTGACCGCTGCTCTCCCAAGTGACGACGAACTCGCCGCCGCCGAGGGCCGCCACGGCGGGGAACCACTGCGTACCGGTGGTGAAGGCGTTCACCGGCTGTTCGCCCAGCACGGGCAGGCCCGTGCCGTCGAAGCGCCGGGTGACGATCCCGGCGCCGGAGCCGTCCTGGCCGACGCTCCACCAGACGACGGCGGTGTCGCCCCCCGGGTCGGCGGCGATGCCGACCCCCTTCTGGTCGCCGGTCGTGAAGGTATTGACCTGGAATTCGCCCTGCGGAACTCCGGACACATAGCGCTGGGCGAACACGCCGGCGCCGTTGCCATCCTGCTGGTAGCTCGTCCAGGTGACGACGAAATTGCCCGCACCGTCGGCCGCCACCGCGGGGATGCCCTGGGCGAGGGTGGTGTAGCTGTTGACCGGAAACTCCGAGCCGTTCGGGGTGCCGAGAGCGTCGAATCGTCGGCCGAAGGTGCCACGCCCGGAGCCGTCCTGACCTTCGCTGTCCCAGACCACGACGAAGCCGCCGGAGGGCTCCGAGGCCGCCGCAGGGTGACCCTGATAGTCCGTCGTGTAGGCGTTGACCTGGAACTCCGGACCGGTCACCTGGGCCGTCAGCGGAGCGAGCGAGGCGCCCGCGAGGAGCGCCACTATGCAGGCCTGCGCAACGTCCACACGGCGATCCATGGCAATCCGAAAGAGTCGAGCTGATCCGGTCACGAGGGGCCCCCTTCCCTGTGCGGGTTCCGCAGCAGAAACCTCTGGCTCGAAGACGAGCGGCTCTGATCAGACACTACCGCAACGGTCGGCAAGGGGGGCCAAGAGGACAAGAACGGCCGGCGCGTGCCGCCAGAGAAAGGTGCCAGCCGCCAGAGAGAGGTGCCAGCCGATTTTCGAAACGGCAGCGCATCCGAGCCGCCGTCGGAAGGATCGCCCTTCGAACGACGCAGTTCGGCCGGGTCTGTCGTCACTTTTCGAAGGGGGCGCTCGGCTCGCCACGTTTGGCCTCACGGTCGCGCCCCCTTCGCAAAGCGCCGACACCCCCGTCCAAGCGACATCCGTGGACGGGCTCGCAGCTAGCTTCTTTCTCCACTGTACCGACGAGGGGTGGCCGGACCGAGGGCTCCCATGGGCGCGGAGCGCTTCTTCAGCGAGCACCCATGGGAGACGGGCCGGTCAGGACCCCGAGCAGGTCTCTCGGCGGGCAAGGTGTCCCGCCAACGTGTCCCTTCATCGTGTCCCGCGAACAAAAAAAGGCCGGCGAGTGACGCCGGCCTGGGTCCAACAGGAGTGAAGCGAAGAGAACTGCTTGTTTAACCGCCACCAACCTTCTTGGGGGCGGAGGTCTTCTTGGGGGCGTTGGGCGCCTTGGTGGTCTTGGCCTTCGGAGCGGCGGCGCCGCGACCTGCGGCCTTCTTGTCGCCGGCCGAGCGCTTGGTGCCCGGAACCTTTTCGGCCTTCTCCTTCTTCGGCTTGGCGGCCTTCTCCTCGCCACCCTCGCCGGCCGCTTCCGCGTCGCCGCCCTTGGCCTTCTTTCCCTTGGCCTCCGGCGCCGGCGCTGCGGACTTCTTCTTCAGCTCGAAGTCGACGAACTCGAGCACGGCCATCTCGGCGCCGTCGCCCTGACGCGAACCGAGCTTGACGATCCGCAGGTAGCCGCCTTCGCGGGTCGCGAAGCGGGGCGCGATCACATCGAACAGCTTCTGGATGTGGTCACGGTCGAGCAGCCAGCGGCCGACGATGCGGCGGTCGTGGACCGAGCCGTTCTTCGCCTTGGTGATGACCTTCTCGGCGATCGGACGGAGCTCCTTGGCCTTCGGCAGGGTCGTGACGATGCGCTCCGTCATCACAAGCGAAGCCAGCTGGTTGCGGAACATCGCCACGCGGTGCGAGGCCGTCCGTCCGAGCTTTCTGTGTGCCATGTTGTGACGCATTTTCGATTCCCCTTACGCTCCGAAGCCCGCGCTGGAAGACCCGCCGGCACCCGAGGCGCCTGCCGATCCAGTCATGCCGAAGGAGAGGCCGAGACGTTCCAGCAGCTCCTGCAGCTCTTCGAGCGACTTCTTGCCGAAGTTCTTGATCTCGAGAATCTCGCGCTCCGACTTCGAGACCAGCTCGCGCACTGTCTGAATGTTGGCGTTCTTCAGGCAGTTGGCGGTGCGCACCGAAAGGTCGAACTCCTCGAGGTTCTTGGCGAGGACGGCATCCATGCCGGTCAGGTCCTGGCCGGCGCCGGCAGCGTCACCGCGGAGGGTCTCCTCGGCGGCGATGAAGATCGCCAGATGGTCCTTGAGCAGCGTCGACGCCAGGGAGACCGACTCCTCGGGAGTCACGGTGCCGTTGGTCCAGACGTCGAGGGTCAGCTTCTCGTAGTCGGTGATCCGGCCGAGGCGCGCCGCCTCGACGCGGTAGTTCACCCGCTTCACCGGGCTGTGCACGGAGTCGAGCGGAATCCACCCGAGCCCGAGAGCCTCGTCGAAGTTCTTGTCGGCGGTGACGTAGCCACGGCCGCGGCGAATCTGCACCTGCAGCCGGAGACGGCCCTCGCCGTTGACGGTCGCGATATGCACGGAGGGATCGCAGATCTCGACCGACGGATCGCCGACGAGATCTCCCGCCGTGACGTCGCGGGGCCCCTTGACGTCGATGGTCAGGATCTTCTCCTCTTCGCTGTGCAGCTTGACCGGGATCTGCTTCAAGTTCAGGACGACGTTGGTCACGTCCTCCTGCACTCCGGGGATCGAGGAGAACTCGTGCAGCACGCCCTCGATCTGGACGGAGGTGATGGCCGCGCCCTCGATCGACGAGAGCAGGCAGCGGCGCAGGGCGTTTCCGACCGTGGTGGCGAAACCGCGCTCGAACGGCTGGGCGGAGAACTTGCCGTAGGTCCCGGTAAGCGTCTCTGCTTCGATATCAACGCGCTTGGGGCGCTGGAAACCCTTCCAAAGCATCATGTGGCTCCTTACGAATCGATGACGCCGCCTTAGCGGCTGTAGAGCTCGACGATCAGCTGTTCCTGGATCGGAAGCTTGATGTCCTCACGGCTCGGAAGCGACTGCACCTTACCGGTGAAGCTCTCGGCGGAAAGCGTCAGCCACTCCGGGACGCCTCTGCCGGTCGCCGACTCGAGGCTCGCGCGGATCAGCTCGTTCTTGCGGCTCGACTCCTTGACGGAGATGGTCTGGCCGGCGCGCACCTGGTACGACGGAATCGTGGTCTTCTTGCCGTCGACCAGAATATGGCCGTGGCGGACGAGCTGGCGGGCCTGGTTGCGCGACGACGCGAAGCCGAGGCTGAAGGCGACGTTGTCGAGGCGGCGCTCGAGCATGACCAGGAGGTTCTCGCCGGTGATCCCCTTGCGGCGATCGGCCTCGGCGAAGTAGAGCCGGAACTGGCGCTCGAGAACCCCGTAAATGCGCTTCACCTTCTGCTTCTCGCGGAGCTGCAGGCCGTAGCCGACCGCGCGGCGACCGCGCCGCTGACCGTGCTGGCCGGGCGGATAGGCGCGCTTCTCGATCGCGCACTTCTCCTTGAAGCAGCGGTCGCCCTTCAGGAACAGCTTGATGCGTTCACGTCGGCAGAGCCGACAGACGGGGCCCGTATACCTTGCCATGGAAACTCTCCTGCGCTCGTCTTCTCTCCGCTGCTACGGAGATTTCAGTTCAAGGAAGACGCTCTGCGGCGCGAGCAGCACACCTGCCTCGCCGAGGCTTTCCTTCGGATGCGATGAGCCCCTCGGATCGCCTTCCGGTCAGACGCGCCGGCGCTTGCGCGCGCGGCAGCCGTTGTGCGGAATCGGGGTCACGTCGCGGATCGACTTGATGTCGATGCCGCTGGCCTGCAGCGCGCGGATCGCCGACTCGCGTCCCGAACCCGGGCCGCGAACCTGAACGTCGACGGACCGCATACCCATGTCCTTCGCCTGGTTGCCGGCGCTCTGCGCGGCGACCTGGGCGGCGAACGGCGTGCCCTTGCGCGAACCTTTGAAACCGATGCGTCCCGCCGAGGACCAGGTCAGGACGTTGCCTTCCGGATCCGAGATCGCCACGATCGTGTTGTTGAACGACGCCTGGATGTGCGCGAGGCCATGCGGCACGACGCGCTTGTCCTTCTTCTTGGCGCCCTTCTTTTCCTTCCCTGCCGTTGCTGCCGATTCTTTGGCCATCTGGATTCCTCGTTACTTCTTGGTCAGCTTCTTCTTGGTGGAGACGGTCGCCTTGCGCGGGCCCTTGCGGGTGCGGGCGTTGGTGTTGGAGCGCTGCCCGCGGACTGGCAAACCCCGGCGATGGCGGATGCCGCGATAGCTGCCGATCTCCATCAAGCGCTTGATGTTCTGGGAGACCTCCTTGCGCAGATCGCCCTCCACCCGGCCCTCGTCCTGGATGATCTTGCGGATGCGCTGCGCAGCTTCCTCGGAGAGGTCACGAACCTTCGTCACCGCGTCGACTTCGGCGGCGACGAGGATCTTGCGCGACCGCGCCCGACCGATGCCGTGAATGTAGGTCAAGCCGATCCAGACCTGCTTGTTCTGGGGGAGATCCACCCCTGCAATACGCGCCATCGTCGTCCCTTACCCTTGCCGCTGCTTGTGCTTTGGGTTGTCGCAGATCACCCGCACGACGCCCGCGCGGCGCACGATCTTGCACTTCGGACAGATCCGCCTGACTGAAGACCGAACTTTCATATCGCTACCTCTCGAGACCGTCTCTCAAAACCGGCGTTACTTCAATCTGTAGACAATGCGCCCGCGCGAAAGGTCGTAGGGCGAGAGCTCGACCAGTACCTTGTCGCCGGGAAGGATCCGAATGAAATGCTTCCGCATTTTCCCTGAAATATGAGCCAGCACCTGGTGCTTGTTCTCCAACTCCACCTTGAACATCGCGTTGGGGAGCGGTTCAATCACCGTCGCTTCGACTTCGATCGCGTCTTCCTTGGACAAACTCTCTTCCTCGTCTTTTCCCTGACCGCCGGTGCTTCAGAAGGCTCCGACACCGAGAATCCTGGCGCCGTGATCGGTGACCGCCACCGAATACTCGAAATGGGCAGACAGCGAGCCGTCCGCCGTTCGCGCAGTCCAGCCGTCCTTGTCGACCTTCACTCCCGGGGTGCCAGCGTTGACCATCGGCTCGATGGCAATCACCAGACCCGGTTTCAGCTTGGGACCACGTCCTGGCTCCCCGAAATTGGGAACCTGCGGATCCTCGTGCAGGGCCGTCCCGATACCGTGCCCCACGAAATCTCGCACCACGGAAAACCCTTCCGACTCGACGTAGGCCTGAACCGCGTGACCGATGTCGGAGAGGCGCTTGTTCGGACGGACTTCTTCGACTGCCAGCTCCAGAGCCCGTTTCGTCACAGCCATCAGCCGCCGGGCCGCGGGAGAAACCGTCCCGACGGCATAGGTTCTGGCAGCGTCCCCGTAGTATCCCTTATATACCACTCCACAATCAATCCCGATGATGTCGCCGTCCCGGAGGGCGGTCTCGTCCGGAATCCCGTGGACGATGACTTCGTTGATCGAAGTACACAGCGTCGCCGGGTACCCCTTGTAGTGCAGGAACGCCGGCACCCCCCCGGCTTCGCGAATAGTCTTCTCCGCGTACCGGTCCAGCTCGCGCGTCGTGACGCCCGGGCCCACCCGTTCGGCGAGGCCGGTCAGAACCATGTGAACGATCCGGTTGGCCTCGTTCATCAGCTCCAGCTCGCCCGGAGTCTTGAGCACCATGCTCAGGCCTGTCTCCCGAGAATCTTCAGGATCGCCGCCGTGACTTCGCCGACGGCGCGCTCGCCGTCGACCCGGCGGAGCAGATTCCGGCCTTCGTAATGCTCCACCAGCGGCTCGGTCTTCTCGCGGTAGACCCGCAAGCGCTCCCGGACCACCTCTTCCCGGTCGTCGGCCCGCTGACGAGCGACCGCCCGGCCGACCAGCACCGGCTCGGCGACATCGAGCATGACCACGGCGTCGAGCTTCTCCCGGCGCTCGGCCAGGATGCTGTCGAGCGTCGCTGCCTGGCCGGTCGTCCGCGGGTAGCCGTCGAGCAGAAAGCCGCCGGCCGCGTCCGGCCGGGCCAACCGCTCGCGGACCACTTCGGCCATCAGCGCATCGTCGACCAGAGCGCCGGCAGCCATGATGCCTTCTACCTTGCGGCCCAGCGCCGACCCCAGAGCGACGGCGTCGCGCAGCATCGCGCCGGTCGAAATTGCCGGCACGCCCAACGCGGACGCCAGGAATTCGGCCTGGGTACCCTTTCCGCTCCCCGGCGCGCCCAGCATGACCGCGCGCAGACCGCCGGAGCGAAGGTTCTCAGCCACTTCAGCCACGACGTCCCTTGATCCTTCCGCGCTTCAGGAAGCCATCGTAGTTGCGCATCACCAGTTGGCTCTCGACCTGCTGCAGGAAGTCCATCGCGACGCCGACGACGATCAACAGCGAGGTGCCGCCGAAGTAGAACTGGATGCCCATCCCCTCGGTGATGAACTTCGGCAGGTAGGGATCGATTGCCGGCCCGATGAACGGCAGATTCTGCATCTTGACGCCGTTCAGCAGGAAGTCCGGCAGGATGGCCACCAGAGCGAGGTAGGCCGCCCCGACCAGAGAGATCCGGGTCAGGATCCGGTCGATGTACTCCGCAGTGCGCTTGCCGGACCGGATACCCGGGATGAAGCTCCCGTACTTGCGCATGTTCTCGGCGAGGTCGCTCGGATTGAAGATGATCGAGATGTAGAAGTAGCTGAAGAAGATGATTCCGACCACGTAGAGAAGGTAGTGCAGCGGCTGGCCCCATGCCAGCTGATCGGCGATCTTCTGCAGCCAGGGGGCCTGGAACATTTGCGCCGCCGTCGCCGGAAGAGCCATGAGGGAGCTGGCGAAGATCACCGGGATGACGCCCGCGGTATTGACCCGCAGCGGCAGATAGGTGCTCTGCCCGCCATAGACCTTGCGGCCCACCATGCGCTTGGCGTACTGCACGGGAATCCGCCTCTGCGCCCTCTCCATATAGACGATGAAGGCGACCACCAGGACCATGAAGACGATCAATACCAGGATGCCGATGAGCGAGAGCTCGTTGGACCGGATACCCGACAACGTCTGGGCCACCGCTCGCGGCAGGCCGACGACGATGCCGGAGAAGATGATCAGCGAGATGCCGTTGCCGATGCCGCGCTCGCTGATCTGCTCACCGAGCCACATGATGAAGGCGCAACCGGTGGTCAGGGTCAGGATGGTCAGCAGCCGGAATGCCCAACCCGGAGTCGGAACGAGGGCGGCGCCGCCAGGGGTCGTCGTTTTCTCGAGGAAGAGCGCGATGCCGGTCGACTGGATGATCGATACGAGCACCGTGCCGTAACGGGTGTACTGGGTGATCTTCTTGCGGCCGAGCTCACCTTCCTTCGAGAGCTTCTCGAGATAGGGCCAGACGACCGTGAGGAGCTGCAAAATGATCGACGAGGTGATGTACGGCATGATGCCCAGCGCAAACACGGCGACCCGCTGCAGGCTTCCCCCGGTGAAGGTGTTCACGAATCCGAGGAAGGTGCTCTGCATGGACGTCATGAACTCGAGCAGGGCTTGCGGATCCACCCCGGGCGTCGGAATATGACAGCCGATCCGAT
The DNA here is from genome assembly GCA_044230215.1 of Thermoanaerobaculia bacterium. GTDB lineage: Bacteria > Acidobacteriota > Thermoanaerobaculia > Multivoradales > JAGPDF01 > JAGPDF01. Next base: position 12,194 of record JBGARM010000022.1, read on the forward strand.
AGACGGCGAGCAGCCCGAAAGTGAACATCAGGCGCTTTCGCAGATCGGGGATCGCGAAGATATTGCGCAGGCTTTCGATCACGAAGCGAGCTCCTCACAGCGTCCGCCGGCCGCTTCGATCTTGGTGCGCGCCGACTTGCTGAACTTGTGGGCGGTGACCGTGACCGCCACCTGCAACTCGCCGTCGCCCAGGACCTTGACCCTCTTGCCGGGGTGCACGAGCCCGTGCTCGGCCAGCAGCTCGGGCGTCACGCTCTTGCCCAGCGCCGCCAGGGCTCCGACATTGATCACCGCGTATTCGACCCGGAACTCGTTGGTGAATCCGCGCTTCGGAACGCGACGGATGAGCGGCATCTGGCCGCCCTCGAAACCGGGACGCTGGCTGTAGCCGGAACGCGACTGGCCGCCCTTGTGACCCTTACCGGCAGTCTTGCCGAGTCCGGAACCTGGGCCGCGACCGACACGCTTGCGCGAATGCTTGCTGCCTGGGGCTGGGGGGAGCTCGTGCAGTCTCATTTTGCGTCCTCGACCAACTCGACGAGATAGGGAATCTTGGCAATCATGCCGCGCACTGCCGGCGTGTCTTCGCGAACGACCTCGTGACGGATGCGCCGAAGCCCAAGGCCACGAAGCACTTCGCGATGGGTCTCGCGGGCGCCGATCGTGCCCTTCACCTGGCGGATACGAATCGTCTTCTTCTTCATGTCTTGCTACCTCTCTCGAACCTGCACTACTTTCGGTTCAGCTGACACCGGCGATGCGGTGGAGCAGCAAAGCTGCGAATCCGTGAATCAGGTGGCCGGCGTCGCGACGACGTCCACCGGAGCGCCCTTGCGCGGTTTGCTCTGCAGCATCAGCAGCGCCGCGAAGGTCGCTTTGACGACGTTGGCCGGATTCGCCGAACCAAGAGACTTGGTCAGGATGTCCGCGATGCCCGCCGCTTCTACCACCGCTCGGACCGGTCCGCCGGCGATGACGCCGGTGCCGGCCGATGCCGGCTTGATCAGGACGCGACCCGATCCGAACTCGCCGAGCGCCTCGTGCGGGATCGTGTGCCCCTTCATCGGCACCTGGATCAGCCGCTTCTTGGCGACTTCGATGCCCTTGCGGATCGCCATCGGAACTTCCTTCGCCTTGCCGGCGCCGTAACCCACGCGGCCATTGCCGTCGCCGATCACCACCAGCGCGGAGAAGGAAAAGTTCTTGCCGCCCTTGACGACCTTGGTCACCCGGTTGATGTGGACGACCTGTTCAACAAATTCGCTTTCCTGCTCGAAATCCCTGGCCAAAGCTCTTCTCCTCGTCTCTTCGTCGGCGGGTGGCGGGTGGCGGCTTAGAACTGAAGGCCTTTGGCGCGTGCCGCCTCGGCCAGCTCCTTGACCTTGCCGTGGTAGAGGTATCCGCCACGATCGAACACAACCTGCTGAATTCCCTTGGCGAGCGCGCGCTCCGCGACGGCTTCGCCGACGGCCTTCGCGGCCGCCATCGTCGCGGCGCCGCCCTCGATCAGCCCCTTGAGCGCGGGCTCCATCGAGGCTGCCGACACGATCGTCTGACCGGTCTCGTCGTTGATCACCTGGGCGTAGACGTACTTCGCGCTCTTGAACACCGACAGACGCGGACGCTCGGGCGTCCCTGCGAGCTTCTGACGAAGTCGCTGATGGGCCCGCTTCTTCCGCGCAGCTTTTTCCATGACTTTCTTGCGTACCAGATCCGCCATCGTGCTCCCCTTCCTGCCTCGCTCGCGCCTTACTTGGCGCCGGCCTTGCCGACCTTGCGACGAATCACTTCGCCGGTGAACTTGATGCCCTTGCCCTTGTACGGATCTGGCGGACGCAACCGGCGGATCTCGGCGCAGACCTGGCCGAGAAGCTGACGATCGGCTCCGGTCACCATGATCTTGTTCGCCTTGTCGATCTCGATCTTGATTCCTTCCGGAACCTTGAACACAACCGGGTGCGAATAGCCGAGCGCGAAGTGAACCTCGCTGCCGCGGAGCTCTGCCTTGTAGCCGACGCCGGTAATCTCCAGCCCCTGGCTGAAACCCTCGGAGACACCCAGAACGGCGTTGGCGAGCAGCGCGCGCATGAGGCCGTGCTTGGACCTCTCCGGCCCGGTGTCACCGGATCTGCCGACGGTCACGACGTTGCTCTCGACGCTGACCGGGAACCCGTCCAGAAGCGCCTGGCTGACGCGGCCCTTGGGGCCCTCGGCGGTGAACTTCCCATCGGACACAGCGACCTTGACCCCCTTGGGGATGTCGATCGGCCTTCTTCCCACTCGCGACATGACTAAAGACCCTTTCTCACCAGACCTCGCAGAGGACTTCGCCACCGAGCCGGCGATCACGCGCCTGCCGATCCGAAAGCAGCCCCTGGTTGGTCGAGATGACACCGATGCCGCGTCCGTTCAGGACCGGTTTGATGTCGTCCGCGCCGCGATAGACGCGGCGGCCCGGCTTGCTGATGCGCTGGAGGTGACTGATCGCCGGCGCACCTTCGTCGTCGTATTCGAGGAAAACGCGCAGAACCGAGACCGGCTGGTTCTCCGGCGTTTCGACGAGCTTGAAGTTCCGAATGAAGCCCTCCTCCTTCAAGATCCGGCAAACTTCGGTCTTGAGTCGGGAAGTCGGCACATCGACCCGGTCGTGCTTGGCCAGATGGGCGTTTCGGATTCGCGCGAGGAGATCCGAAACCGGATCCATGTTGCTCATAGGTCTCTCCTTACCAACTCGCCTTGATCACGCCCGGGAGGTAACCCTGACGAGCGAGATCTCGGAAACAGATGCGGCACAGTCCGAACTTCCGCATGAAGCTGCGCGGACGGCCGCAGCGCTTGCAACGGTTGCGCTGACGAAGCTTGTTGAACTTCAGCGTGATCTTGGTCTTGGCAATTCTGGCGTCAGTCGCCACGCGTTCCCCCTTAGTTCCTAGCGAACGGAACGCCGAGGCCGCGCAGCAGATGCAGCGCCTGCTCGTCGTTCTCAGCGGTCGTGACGAAGGTGATGTTCATCCCCTTCGGCCGCTCGACCTTGTTCATATCGATCTCCTGGAAGATCAGGTGATCGCGAATTCCCATCGTGTAGTTGCCGCGCCCGTCGAAGCTCTTCGTCGGCGCGCCCTTGAAGTCGCGGACTCGCGGCAGCGCGATGCTGACGAAGCGGTCCATGAACTCCCACATCCGGGTGCCGCGCAGCGTGACGCTGCAGCCGATCGGCATGCCCTCGCGCAGCTTGAACTGCGCGATCGACTTGCGCGAGCGGCGGACCGAGGGTCGCTGTCCGGCGATCGCCGCGAGCTCCGTCACGCCGTCGTCCAGAATCTTGATGTTCTGGATCGCCTCGCCCAACCCCATGTTGATCACGATCTTCTCGAGCCGGGGGACGGCCATGCCGTTCTCGATGCCGAATTCCTGCTTCAGCTTCGGGACCACGTCATCCTGGTACTGCTTGCGCAGCCGCGGCTCGTAGCCCTCGGGAGTCGGCCGCTTCGGCCCACTGTCCTGCGCCTTCTCCTTCGCATCGCCCTGCGCTTTGGTTTTCGCCATGATCACTCGACTCCTAGTTCAGAGTAGCGCCGCTCTTTTTGGCGACGCGTACCCCGGTCCCGTCCGCCTGGCGGAGGCGCCCTACGCGCGTCGGTTTCCCGCTGTTGGGATCGATCAGCATGAGGTTCGACAGGCGAATCGGCGCTTCCTTCTCGAGGACTCCACCCTGGATTCCCTTTTGCGCGTTCTGGCGGGTGTGACGCTTCACCATGTTCACCCGTTCGACGATCGCGAGTTCCCGCGCGGGAAGGACGCGAAGGACCTTGCCCTTCGAGCCGCGATCCTTGCCTGAGATCACCAAAACCTGGTCGTTCTTCTTGATCTTCGTCTTCTTCATCGCTTGTCTCCGCTCGCGCGGCTCCCTCAGATGACTTCCGGCGCCAGAGAGATGATCTTCATGAACTTCTTCTCTCGGAGCTCACGTGCAACCGGCCCGAATACGCGGGTTCCGATCGGCTCGCGGTTGTCGTTGATCAAAACCGCCGCGTTCGTATCGAAGCGGATATAGCTTCCGTCACGCCGTTTCTGGGTGTGGACGGTGCGAACGATCACAGCCTTCACGACTGCGCCCTTCTTCACCGTGCCGTCGGGAGTCGCCTCCTTGACCGATGCGGTGATCACGTCTCCCAGATGACCGTACTGGCCGAGGGCTCCTCGCAGGTGAATGCAGGAAACCTTCTTCGCTCCGGAGTTGTCCGCCACCTCTAGGATGGTGCCCATCTGGATCATGACTAGACCTCCCCGGCCTTCTTCAGGACTTCCGCCACCGACCAGCGCTTCAACTTCGACAGCGGCCGGGTCGCAACCAGTCTCACCCGGTCGCCGACGGTGCAGACGTTCTTCTCGTCGTGGGCGTAGAACTTCGACGTCCGCTTCTGGTACCGGTGGTAGAGGCGGTGGGTGATCGTCTTCTCGACTTCGACGACGACCGTCTTGTCCATCTTGCTGCTGACGACCACGCCGATCTTCTCTTGCCGTCGTCCACGGCCCGTCGTATTCGTTTCGGTCACGGTGCTCATTCTTAAGCCTCGCTCTGCTTCTCGCGGATGATCGTCAGCACCCGTGCCAACTCGCGCTTGGCGGTTCGGATCTTGGCCGGCTTCTCGAGCTGACCGACCACCTTCTGAAGCCGGAGCGCGAAGAGCTGCTCAGCGAGCTCCTTCTCCCGAATCTGAAGGTCGGCGACGGTCTTCTCTCGCAAACTCTGAATCTTCATGCGTCGCTCCCT
>JBGARM010000230.1:0-5362 GCA_044230215.1 Thermoanaerobaculia bacterium
GGTCGCGCACCTGCTGACGAAAGTGCTCCATCGCGGCGCCATCGCCGACGGCCGGAGCGGTCGCAGCGGTCGCGGCCAGCGCGGCCGCGGCGAGGACAGCCAGCGCCCAGGCCAGAGCGCGTTCTTTTCGCTCGCGGCGCATCGCGATATCCTACTGCGCGAGCGCGCGGTGGACGACCACCGCGGCCGCGAGTCCCGGGGCATGCGGTTCCGGGACTCGTTGTGCCTCCGCGGGGGATCTCCATTGCACGCACGGTTCGACCCCAGCGCCACCCCTCCCGGCATGCTCTACCTGTCGCTGCCGGTCAGCGACATCTGCAACTACCGCTGCCGGCACTGTCACATCTGGATGCACGAGAAGTCGGACGACTCGCTGTCGCGGGCGCGCCGGATCGAGCTCATCCGGGAGTTCGCGGCCTGGAACCCGTCCGGCACCGTCGTCCTGCCGGGCGGCGAGGTGACGCTCGACATGGAAGAGCTCCTGGCGGTCGCCGGCGCCTGTCGCGACGCGAAATTGCCGTGCGTCATCATGACCAACGGCTCGCGCATCGACTCCGCCGAGGTGGCGCAGGCGATCGTCACCTCCGGCATCACCTTCTGCGCCGTCTCGCTCGACAGCCACCTGCCGGAGCTGCACAACTTCACCCGCGGCCTGCCGACGGCTTTCGCCGAGGCGACCGGCGCCATCCGGCTGCTCGCTGCGGCGCGCGCCGCGCACGCTCCCGACCGCTTTCGCCTCTGCGTGACCGGCGTGCTGTTCAAGGAGAACCTCGCGTTCTTCCCCGAGTTCGTCGCCTTCTGCCGCGGCCTCGGAGCGCAACACGTCGACCTCCAGGTTCTCGCCCGCACCTTCGCCAACGCCCACGCCACGCGCGACGCTTTCTTCGAGAAGCACTTCTGGCATGGCGCCGAGGAGAAGGCCGAGGCGAAGCGGCTGTTCACGAAGTTCCTCACCGAGCTCGACCCGGCAGGGGAGTTTCTCGTCAAGCGTCCGGCCGACCTCGACTGGATCCTGCGTTACGTCGACGACCCCGACTTCGCCACCGAAGAGCCGATCTGCGCCTCGCATCACACCAATCTCATCGTCGATGCCCGCGGCGACGGCGCCCTGTGCTTCAACACCCAGCGCATCCTCGACGATCCGTTCGTCGGCAACGCGCGAAGCGTTTCGCTCGCCGAGCTCTGGCAGGGAGCCAAGGCGGCGAGCGACCGGGCGGTGATGGACGTCTGTACCCTCAACTGCGGGGCGCTCAACTGCCACCGCAAGAAGTCCGACGAGGCAGTCGCATGACGGCCATCGACGCGTCGGCGGTCCCCGCCGGCCGGCCCGAGCTCGCGGCGCTCGACGCCGACGGCGTCGTCCGCGAGCTCCTGCAAAGGTCCGCCGGAAGCGCCAAGGGTGCTTTCCTCTCCCTCGCTGACGAGGCGCAGCGGGTCCTCGCCCGCCGACTCGGCGAGGCCTACGGCTGCGAGGCCTTCGGCCGGCTGCTGGCGCTCAAGGTCGTCAACCTCGCCGTCGCCCGCCACCACTTCGGGCACCGCCACACGGCGCTCGCCTCGCGCGCCGTGCAGCTCATGCTCGACCCGGCGAACAACTGCCATCTGTCCTGTCCGGGCTGCGTGCACACCGCCAACGCTTCGCTCTCGGCGCAGTACGACTGGCCGGGAGGCCTGCTTCAGCCGGCGACCTACGACGCCTTCCTGCGCGAGCTGGGGCCCACCGGGTTCGGCGCCGTGTTCTACAACTACGGCGAGCCGATGCTCAACAAGCGGACGCCGGCGATGATCCGCGCCGCCAAGAACTACCTGTTGCACACCTGCATGTCGACCAACTTCTCGCTGCCGGTGGACGTGGAGGCGCTGGTCGACTCGGGGCTGAACTTCCTCTTCCTGTCGATCGACGGCGCCTCGCAGGAGGTCTACGCCCGCTTCCGGCGCGGCGGCGACCTCGCGCTCTGCCTCGAGAACACCCGCCGGCTGCTGGCGGCGCGCGAGCGCCAGGGCTCGAACGTCCCCTACGTGCTCTGGCGTTTCCTCACTTTCGAGCACAATCTGCACGAGGTCGACGAGGCGATCCGCATCGCCGCCGACGTCGGCGTCGACCAGATCTCGATCACCACGCCGTTCGCCGTCGACTGGGACGATCCGGGAGTGCGCATCGCGCGCTCGGAGCGCGAGGGGATCCACATTCTGCGTCCCGGGGCGACCTTCAAGGGGCGCCTCGACGATTGGCGGAACGTCGAGCTGCCGGAGGCTGAGATCGCGCGCGAGTTCGCCCGTCCGTGGGCCGAGCGCCTCGGCGGCGGCGCGCTCGAAGAGCCGAGCCGCAGCGCTTCCCCGACCTGCGCCTGGCTCTACCAGAGTCAGACGATCGACGCCCGCGGCCGGGTGACGCCCTGTTGCATGACGCCGGAGATCGGTTCGCATCGCGTCTATGGCAGCTACCCCGATGCCGCGGGGAGGAACTTCAATCAACCGGACTATCAGCTGTCGCGTCTGGCCTTCGCCGACCGCGCGGCCTACGCCGAGCAGATCGGTTCGTTGCCGGTCGCGGAGGCGCCGTTCTGCGCCGTCTGCACGGCGAATCCGGAGCTCACCTACACTCTGGACCGGGACGTCGGCCGCGACCTCGCACTCCTCGACAGCGCTCATCTCGTCTCCGCCGGGAGCGTGCGCGAGCTCACCGAATGGCCGCAGCCGCGTTGAGCGACTGCTCGCCGGCAACCACCGTCCCGCGATGACTGTCGCAAACCGTCGCGCCGCCGCCGTTCTGTGCGCCCTCGCCGTGCTGGCAAGCTCGGGCTTCGCCTGCCGCCGCGGCGCAGTCGGCGCGGCGCGCGGCGTCATCGTGGTCGACATCGACACCCTGCGCGCCGATCATCTCGGCACCTACGGCTATGCCCGGGCGACTTCGCCCAATCTCGACGCCTTCGCCCGCCGCGGCGTGCGTTTCGAATGGGCGTTCAGCCAGGCGCCCTACACGCTGCCGTCGCAGACCTCGATCCTGACCTCGCTCTATCCCAGCAGCCACCTCGTCCTGCACGACTCCGACCGGCTGGCTCCCGAACGGGTCACCCTCGCCGAACGCTTCGCCGCTGCCGGGTTCACCACCGGTGCCTTCGTCGACGGCGGTTTCCTGAAGGCCCACTTCGGCCTCGACCAGGGCTTCGCCACCTACTTCGACCTGAACGGCGGCGGCGTGAAGGAGGGAGAGGGGCGCATCCGCGACTGGCTGGGCGAGCACCGGTCGGAGCGCTTCTTCCTCTTCCTGCACACCTACGACGTGCACTCCCCCTACGCGCCGCCGGCGCCCTATCGCGAGCGCTTCGCCGCGCACGTCGGGCCGCCCTCGCCCGGCTTCGAGCCGACCAGCGAGGCGCTCGAAGCGGTGCGGCTGTCGCAGTACTCGGCCCGGCCGGAGCGCCTGCCGGCCAACGACCTCGCCTACGCCGAGGCGCTCTACGACGGCGAGATCGCCTACGTCGACGCCTGGTTCGGCCGCCTGCTCGCGACCGTCAGTGAGCTCGGTCTCGCCGATTCGACCGTCGTCGCGGTGGTTTCGGATCACGGCGAGGAGTTCGGCGAGCACGGCTCGGTGCTGCACGAGAAGCTCTACACCTCGGTGACCCACGTGCCGCTGCTTCTCGCTGGGCCCGGCTTGCCGGCCGACCGGCGGGTCGCCACCACCGTCGAAACGATCGACCTTGCGCCGACGCTGCTCGAGCTGGCCGGCGTTGCCGTCTCGTCGCCGATGGGATCAGCAGTTGGCCAGGTCTCCGGCAGCGGGCCCGGTGTCGAAATGGAAGGCGAGTCGCTCCGCGGGCGGATCGCCGGCTCCGGCAGTGGCGATTCCGACACGGAGATGGCGGTGGTCGAGTCGCCTTTCTTTGGCGTTCAGCGCTCCTGGATCGACGGCACGCACCATCTGATCCTCTCGCTCGCCTCGGGGCGAGCGGAGCTCTACCGTTACCGCGACGACCGCGACGAGCAACGCGACCTCGCATCCGCGGCGCCCGAGGAGCTGCGACAACGCCTTTCCCGCCTCCGCCGCTGGAGCCGGAATCGCCCGGCCGGTCCGCTGCTCGAGCACGAGAAGGTCGCCCTGCCACCGGAGGTGGAGGAGTCGTTGCGTTCCCTGGGGTACCTGCAATGAGAACCGCCAGTTTCCGTCGCGAGTGCGCCTCCCCCCTGACCTTCCTGCTGGTCGTCCTGGGTGTCCTGGTCTGCGTGACCGGATGCCGGTCGCCGGCAGCCGACCGTCCCCTCGTTCAGCGCTGGATCGACGGGGCGCCGTCCGACGAGTTGCTGATCTCGCAGCTCGAAAGCCTCGACTGCGTCGTTGCGACCACCTTCGACGGCGGTCGGGCGCCTCGAGGAGTGCGGTTCGAAGACGCCTCGACGCTGCCGACCTCCGGCGGGTCGGGCATCACCCTGCGGGGCGGGGCCACACCGCCGCGGCTGGTCCTGGAGCGTCGCTTCGCGCCGGGCGAGGCTGACGCGGTGCGGCTGGCGATCGCCGGAGTGCGCCGCGGGAATGTCCGGCTGCGCTGGTTCACCGCGGGAAGCCCGGAACCCGCGGGCACGCTCGAGCTCACCAAGGCGCAGGCCGCCGGCACACTCCGCGATCAGTTCTTCTTCGATCTGACCGGCCGCCTGCCGGCCGACCTGCCGGTCTCGCTGGAGATTGCTCCGACCTCGGCCGCCGGCGAAGTGGTGACGATCACCGACCTCTGCGTCGGCCGGGCGCGTCTCGACCCGGAACGGTTCAGCGTCGCCGCGCGGGTGCCGTGGAAAGCGACGCTCGACGGCGAGGCGCGCGATATCTTGCTCCAGCCTCCGACCGGTGAGCTGGCGAAGGATTTCCTGCTGCCCCCGTCGGCGCGGCTCCTGGCCGGCTTCGGCCGATTGGCCGGCAGCTCGGCGCGGGTGCGACTGACGGTGAAGGCGGAGGGCGGCGGCGAGGCGCCCACAGTGGTGTTCGAACGGCTGCTCGAAGCCGGCGAGCTCGCTGCGGGATGGGTCGATCTCGACGTCGATCTCCAGTCCCTGGGTGCGCCGGAGCGCCGGCTGACGCTGGCAGCGGCTCCCGAGCCGGCAGGAGACACCTCGTTCGTCGGCGCCTGGAGTGCGCCGAGAATCGTCGCCTCGCGGGAGCGCTCCAGGCGGCCGAACATCGTCCTCATCTCGATCGACACGCTGCGCGCCGACCACCTCTCGCTCTACGGCTACGAGCGGCCCACCTCACCCGCACTCGACGCCTGGAGTCGCGAGCGCCACGCCGCCGTCTTCCGTCACGTCGTGCCGCCGTCGGGGTGGACGCTGCCGTCGCACTTCTCGCTGTTCACCGGCCTCGAGGCGTTCC